>NZ_JBFWJQ010000114.1:0-7924 GCF_050253115.1 Syntrophotalea sp. | reverse complement strand
AGGTTGCGTCCCTCGCGAAGCACAATTTACAAATCCGATGGTGCCGCAAAAAATCCGTTCTACAGCGTTACGGCGTTTTTTACCACCAGAACACACGACAAACATGCCTTCACCCCTGAAAAACCCCAAGCCCTGCAGGACGAATTTTTTGCCTGGACGTCCAGGTTTTCACAAACACCTCAATCTAATCAGTAAAAACCAGCCCATCGAAATCATCGTCGGTTGCCGTAATCAGTTGATCGAAATTCTTCCTGGCGAGCGTTGCCAATTCCCCAAGGGGGATGATCTTGAAAGGATCGAAATCGAAGCTGCTCATGTTCCTGGTTACATGGTAAAAAGCAATGGCTTTCTCCGGTTTGATGCCCATCGCCAGCAGTTGCCGGCAACCTTGCTGCAACAACACTATTTTACCGTACAAGTCATCCTTGTCGGCAACAGTCCAGACACCGAGATAGATGGGGCTGTCTATGTTCTTGACATCGCCCTTGAATTCACCGCGAATGAGCTGATCTCTTTTCCTGTTTAAAAGCGGTACGAAATCCAGGTGCTCGGCCAATCGCCGGTCGGCAGCATAAAAATTCCCGGTATCCGGATCAAGCGTAAAGATGATGGTTTTATTGATGGCCTGTCCGTAACTTTTAAAATATATGCCCTTGTAATCCTCAAAATCATATGTATTCAGAAGAAATTTTTCATTCTTTTTGATACGATTGATCATGCCAAGCAGCCAGAATTTAATGATTTCGTGATCAACTCGATATTTCTCAATTTCTTCTTTAATCTGTTTGAAACTGGTTTTTCCATACCGATAGGTCAGAATAAGTTTGAAGATATCACGGACGTTATTGTAATTACTGAAAGACTGAATCAGATCATAACTGAAGATTTCCATCCGCCTTAAATGCCAGATCAGGGAAGCCACTTCGGTCCGGCCGCTTTTATCACTCAACTCCAGCGTCTCGGTCGCCTTCATGAACCCGATAAAGCGCGTCTCAAGCAAGCCAAGGCGGTCGGTTTTTTTCTTGGTGCTGATATTCAGGGTGATGGTCCAGCGGGTAAACTTGCCCTCGCGGCTTTCGACCTTGATATTCCCCGCACCAAACGTCGAAAAAACCTGTCGGGTTCCGACACCCTCCCCTGCCCTGTCCGCCTTGGTCGTTTTGCCTACGAATAGCGGAAGGTTGCGATTGTCGAGCTGCAACCGCTCCGCGCCAATGCCGACTCCATTGTCCTGGATGATCAGCACCACCTTCCCTTCCTTGCGGGTAATCATGATCTGAATGAGCCCGCTTCTGCCAGCCTCTTCGATGGCATCAATGGCGTTGGAAGTCAGATTGATCAGCGCCCGGCTGTAATCCATGTAACCGCCGATGACAGGGGGTATGCTTGCTCCCAGCACGAGGCGAACCTCACAGGGGACATTGGAAGCTTCAATGAAAGGTATCACCCTGTTGGTGAGAATTTCCTTGATATTGACTTCGTGAGAAGCTTTGATTTTATCTTCATACATACTCAAGGTATTGAGCAGTGCCGTATTTTCCCGATTGATATCTTCGATAATATTATTGAAGTTATCAACAGACATGATGGAAACCATATCCGATAGAACCTTGAGGGATTTTTTCGCATCATGCCGGACCTTGCTCAACTCCTCCAGAACCGATACATCTTTATCCTTGAGCGATATACCTTTTTCCAGGATTGATTTTGCGGTAGCGGACATAAGGTAGAAACGCATTTTACGATATACCGTGGACTCTTCAAGATTAAAACCGTTGCTATAAAAAAAGTCTATCGTGCTTACAAGTTTTTCCCATACGAACAAATAAATATAGGATTCACCAGGAACGTCTTTGGCAAGTTTTCTTATAAAGGTTGAACCTATGCCTTTGCCTCGTCCAAAAGGTGAAGTAACCTGTTTATATACCTGAAACTTTGTCTTGTCCGGATTTGAATAAACGAGAATATATCCAAGAAATTCTCCCTCTTCGTCCCATACGTAACTGTGCTCATAATCGATTTCTAGAAATTTGTCCTTGATAAAAGGTGAAGGGATGAGAATTGAATCAATATTTAAAAACGGGATTTTCTTGATCTTGTTCTGATCTTCAATTGTAAGACACCTGATATAGGTAAAGTCATTTGTTGCAACCTCATCCATAGAAAGCCTCTTCCTTTCAGTTTATCCGGTCAGGGCGACTGGTCCTGAACAATCTGCCGGGCACCGACTCGTCTCTCGCTTCCGGCATTGAAACGTCACAGGCATCGAAAAAAACGATTCAAACACCAACGGACCCTTACTCGCACAGTAAGAGTCCGTTGGTGTGCTGCAATCTGCTGGCGACAATCGTCGACCTTCGCATGCGAGCCTTCCTGGCAAAGATTCAGCGAATCCCCGCCACATCCTCCATCATGTCCAGGGTTACGGATTTGGGCCGTTCCAGAGGATAGCCAAGAGCCCGGTCCCAGATAATATTGGCCAGCACGCCTATCGCCCGACCGACGGCAAACAAAACGGTATAGTATTCATATTGGGTTATACCATAGTGCCACTGGATCACGCCGGACTGGGCGTCGACGTTCGGCCAGGGGTTCCGGGCCTTGCCATGTTCCCGCAGCACATTCGGCGCCACCTTGTAAAGCATCTTGACCAACCGATATAACTTGTCATCAGGCAGATATTTTTCGCAGAACTCCATCTGCGCCTCAAACCGCGGATCGGTGCGCCGCAAGACCGCATGCCCGTAACCCGGGATAACCTGGCCGCTGTTCAGGGTTTCCCACAAATAAGCCGCCAACTCTTCTTCAGTGGGAATTCTTCCGTCGAGCTTTTCCATCTTCCCCTGAATCCAGCGCAACACCTCCTGATTGGCCAGACCGTGCAAAGGCCCCGAAAGACCGTTGACGCCGGCGGAAAAGCTGTAATAGGCATCGGCCAGAGCTGAAGCCACCAGGCGGGTGGTGTGGGTCGAGACGTTGCCCGACTCGTGGTCGGAATGCAGAATGAAATACATGCGCGCAACATCGTCGTAGGGCGGCGCAATCCCCATCATATGTGCGAAATCCCCGCCAAGATCAAGCTCCGGATCCGAGGGTATGGGAGTATCACCCTTGTATTTGAGACGATATATAAACGCGGCAATGGCAGGCAGCCTGGCCAGCAGGTTGCAGGAATCCTCATACATGGGATCCCAGAGGTCGCCCTTGCTCATGCCTTCATTGTATCGCCTTGAAAAAAGCGATTCGCGCTGCATGACGACAACGGCAGCGGAGAGCATGGCCATGGGATGCAGATCACGAGGCATGGCCCGCAAAGCCTCGAAAACGTAGCCCGGCACAGGCCGCCGTGCCTGAAAATCCTTGACGACCTGGAGGGTTTGATCCATAGTCGGCACCTCCCCCGTCAGGAGAAAGTACCAGAACCCCTCGACAAAGGGATATTCGGACCCAGGCACCCTGGGCAGGGCTGCGAAGGTTTCGGCTATGGTTTTTCCACGAAACCGCACGCCCTCCTCGGGGTCGAGATAGGAAATATCGCTGACCAGACACTTTACTCCCCGCACACCGCCGATGGCCTGCGCTATGGAGACCCTGTCCAGCTCTACCCGGCCAAACTCCTTGAGCAGACGGGTCACGCGGGGACGCTGCTCCTCAATTTTTTTGAACAGAACGTCTTTCAGCCTGGGCATCGGCAACTCCTTGAACATAGTGCATTTTGCATATTGAAAACGGCCAGGATAAACACCGGATAGCAATTGCACAGCCGTTTGACCGGCCGGGGTGCGTGTTCGGCACAAGTGCTGCAAGGATCCTGGAAAAAATCCTTGTAACTCTGTAACCTGGGGGAACACATCCGAAACGGCATCATTGGCTTTCAATGTATCGCATGCTCAACATCTTGTAAATACAGTTAAATTTCAGCTCACCGGATTTTCCCTTGCAATCTGGTCGGGTCGTGTTTAAACTGCATAAAAATTGTGCAAATGAAAATAGGATCGCTACACCTTAAACACAAATTATTATTGGCGCCCATGGCGGGGATCACCGATCTTGCCTGCCGGCTGATCATGCGCCCGTTCGGTATCGGCCTTGCTTTTTCGGAAATGGTCAGTGCCAATGGCCTGGTTCTGGGTGGCGAGGCAACAAAAGATCTGCTGATATCCGTACCCGAGGACCGGCCTCTCGGCATCCAATTGTTCGGCGAAAATCCCGAAATTCTGGCCGAGGCCTGCCGCCGGATCGAGGAACATTGTGATGTCATCGACATCAATATGGGATGCCCGGTAAAAAAAGTCGTACGCAGCGGCGCCGGCAGCGCCCTGTTGAAAATTCCGGCGCGAGCAGCCGGAATCGTCGCTGCCATGCGCAAAGCAACCAGCCGGCCTCTGACAGTCAAAATCCGCGCTGGATGGGATCAGGCCTGCATCAATTTCCTGGAGATCGCGCACATCGCCGAACAGGAAGGAGCCGATGCCGTAACCCTGCACCCGCGGACCCGCAGTCAGGGTTTTTCCGGCTGCGCTGATTGGACCCTGATTGCCACGTTGAAGCAGCAAATTAAAATCCCGGTCATCGGCAGCGGTGATGTTTTTACACCCCGTGATGCCCTGCGCATGCTGGAGGAAACCGGCTGCGACGCCGTGATGCTCGGGCGCGGCTGTTATGGTAACCCCTGGCTGGCCGGCCAGATTCTCGATCTGCTGGGCGGCAAAGTGCCGCACGCACCAACGACTCAGGAACGCTGCGAAATCGCGCTGCTGCACATGGATACTTTTCTGCGTCATAACAGCGAGCGTAAAACCGTGCTGGACATGCGTAAACATCTTTGCTGGTACGCCAGAGGTTTAAGCGGAGCCGCCCAGTTCCGGGCCGCCGTTAACAAGGTGGAGCAATTGGAGGAACTGCGCTCCGTGGTCAAGCAATTTTTCAGGAACGCCGAACCGCCCGCCGAGGTCTCATGAAAAACCGGGAGCCAAAGGATCGTGCCCTCTACATGAGGGTGCTGGAAAACATGGAAGAGGCGGTGGTCGCCATCGACAATGACGAGCGCATCGTGCTGTTCAATCCCGCCGCGCAGATATGCACCGGATACTCTGAACGGCAGGCGTTAAAACGGCTCCTTGGCGACCTGTTCGGCTCGAGCGCCGACCTGCTGCGTCTGGTGCGCTCTGCCCTTAGCTCGGGACGCTCGATCACCAGTCATGAGGATATCATGCTCAGCCGCAGTGGCGCTACGCCGCTGCCGGTCGGCGTGTCGGCTTCTCCATTGTTCAACGATGATGGCGAGCAGGAAGGAGCGGTTCTGATCCTGCGTGATCATTCCCAAATCCGGGAACTGGAGGAGACGGTCCGTCAGGCGGACAGGCTCGCCATGCTCGGCACCCTCGCTGCCGGCCTGGCCCATGAAATAAAAAACCCCCTTGGCGGCATTAAAGGAGCGGCTCAATTGCTGAACCTCGAATTGCCTCCCGAAAACCCTTTGCGGGAATACACCCGGGTCATGACCCGCGAAGTCAACAGGGTCAATGATCTCATCGAAGAGCTTCTTGACCTGACGCGACCTCGTCCGACACAGTTCGGCGAAGTCAATCTGTCACGCATTTTGGCCGACCAGGTTTTACTGCAGAAACAAAGCCATCCGGACAAGCAGATCAGCTATCAACTGCAACTCGACCCCAGCATCCCGACAATACGGGGCGACGAAGCCCTGCTTTCACGGCTGTTCCTGAACCTGTTGAAAAACGCCGGCGAGGCCATCGAAAGCAAGGGGTTGATTACGGTAACCTCGCGCATCGCCGGGCAATATCTTTTCAACAAACCCGGCGAACGACCGGTACCGATGGTCACGGTAGAGATCCAGGACAACGGACCGGGTATCCCCGAAGACCAGATCGACCGCATCTTTACACCCTTTTTCACCACCAAAACCCGTGGCTGTGGATTGGGACTGGCCATCTGCCAGAAAATCATCAACGAGCATCAGGGGTCGCTGCGGGTCAACAGCCGGCCGGATCAGGGCACGACTTTCACCATCTCCTTGCCCCTGAAAAGAGGTTGACCAACCGTCTGCACCACACCGGATCATCGCGATTTTAGCCGACTGCAGTAATGCAGCCCTAAACCTCACAAGCAGGATCGAGCATGTCCATTCAACGCATTCTGGTAGCCGATGACGAAGAAAGTATCCGCTGGGTGCTGCGCAAGGCGCTGAGCAAACAGGGTTTTAATGTGGACCTTGCCGCCGATGGTGGCGAAGCCAAAAATCTTTTCAGGCGACGGCACTACGATCTGGCCATCCTGGACATCAAGATGCCGGATACTTCCGGACTGGATCTGCTGCGCTACTTTCAGGAACAGCGCCCGGAAATGCTGGTCATCATCATCACTGCCGAATCCTCCATGAAAAATGCGGTGGAGGCCATGAAACTCGGCGCCTATGATTATCTGACCAAACCCTTCGACCTGGATGCCCTCGAAGCCATTATCGTCAAGGCCCAAAAAGCAGCAGCGGCCGCCGAGGAAGTGCATCGCCTCAAAACCGAGCTGAAAGAACAATATCCCCTGGATCGCGCCATCATCGGCAAGAGCAAACCGATGCAGGAGATCTATAAAATCCTCGGCCGCGTGGCGCCCACGGACGTCACGGTGCTCATCACCGGCGAAAGCGGCACCGGCAAGGAGCTGGTCGCCCGGGCGATTCACTACAACAGCCCCCGGGTTGGCAAGGACTTTCTGGCGCTGAACTGTGCCGCCATCCCCGGAGAGTTGCTGGAAAGCGAGCTGTTCGGTCACGAAAAAGGCGCCTTTACCGGTGCCACCGATCGCAAGATAGGCAAATTCGAGCAGGCCAGCGGCGGAACCTTGTTTCTCGACGAAATCGGCGACATGCCCCTTGAGCTGCAGGCCAAACTGCTGCGCGTTCTCCAGGAGAAGGAGATCACCCGCACCGGCGGCAGCAGCTCCATACCCGTTGATGTGCGCATCGTTGCCGCCACCAACCAGAACCTGCGGGAAAAAGTCGCCGCCCGCGAATTCCGCGAGGATCTGTTCTACCGACTGAATGTCGTCCCCATCGCCATTCCGGCCTTGAGAGAGCGGCGGGACGATATTCCCCTGCTGGTGGAGTTTTTTCTCGACCGTGCCCGCGAGGATCTCAATGTCGGCGTTCAGGGATGCACCAGGGAGGCCATGGCACACCTGAAGCGCCATGACTGGCCCGGCAACGTCAGGGAACTGGAAAACACCCTGAAGCGTGCAGCCCTGTTATCCTCAGACCAGATGCTCACCCCCAGTGACTTTCCCGGGCTGGTTCCGGAACCGGCCCGCAAGGAAGCCGAGGAATCCCTGGAAGCACTGATCGCCAACAAGCTAACAACCACCTTTGCGCCCATGGATGTCAATGAGCTCAATAATCTTTATCAGATGGTGCTGCATCAGATGGAACGCCCCCTGATCACCATCATTCTCGAAAAAACCCGTGGCAATCAGGTGCGCGCGGCGGAAATTCTAGGTATCAACCGCAATACCTTGCGCAAAAAAATTCAGACGCTGGATATTGACCTGAAGGAACTGTAACCTGCCGGGCCCGCAACCGATCACTAGCAAAAACGGCTCCGGAGCACATGTCCCGGAGCCGTTTTTGCTGATTATTGCCAAAGCCACCGCATCAGTAGGGTTCCTCACGTCGAACCTGATTTTCGAAACGGGTGAATTGACCGAAAAAGGTCAGATGCACAGTACCGATGGGACCGTTGCGTTGCTTGCCGATAATGATTTCCGCATCCTTGTCGTGCCCTTTTTCGCAGGTACGCTCTTTACTGCGGCAATCGTCGCAATAAACCGCTTCACGATAGATGAACATGATCACGTCCGCGTCCTGTTCGATGGCGCCTGACTCACGCAGGTCCGCCATGATGGGGCGCTT
>NZ_JBFWJQ010000113.1:0-8056 GCF_050253115.1 Syntrophotalea sp. | reverse complement strand
CTCCCCATAGCGGAAAAGTGGAGTTCGTGGCCAAGGAGCCGGGAGTGCGGGTCGTCGGCCCCAGCGGCACCTGGAAGGAAGTGCCCGGAACCCTGTTGGCCAGGATGGAGCGCGAGAACGTCAAGAAACCCCTCTTCGCCCCCCAGAAGGGCGAGGTCATGTCCCTGGGCGAGGTTGGTGACGGTCAGTTCGTGCAGGCCGGTCAGGAGCTCATGACCATCCGCCACTACCTGACCCGCGAAGAGGTCATCGCCCGCATCCTGCGCCGCTCCCTGTCCCTGTTTCTGGCTCCGGAAAAAGGCAAGTACTACTTTTTTCCCGACGTGGACATCAAGATCAAGACCAAGGGCAGCCAGAGCGTGCACATCGAGGACGGGATGGAGCTTTTCATCCTTTCGCGCATGAAGCGCGAGACCTCCATCCGCTACAGCGGCCCGGCCGGCATCATCTACGCCGTGTATTTCGAGACCAACGACTCCGTGGACCGGGACAGCCCGCTCATCGGCGTTTGCCCCGAAGACCAGCTCGGCCAGATCCAGGAAGTCGTCAGCCGCGTGCAGAGCGACTGGGAGGAGAGAGACTGATGGGCAAGGTGCTGCAGGTCCGCGTGTATGCCTACACCTACGACGAGGCAGAGGTCCGCAAGACCTGGCCTCGGCTCTGGAGCCTGGCCTTCGAGGAGTCCAAGCCGGGATTTCCCTACGAGATGGCGGGGGTGCTTGAGCTTGTCAGGGCGCTTGATGACCTGTATCAGTTCGGAGTCGTGCCGGAGGCCGTCCGCACGGTTTTGGCCACGGGCCTGCCCGCGGTCGTGACGGCGGTGGCGGAGTTGCAGCGGCATCTTGCCGACTGGAACCCGCAGGCCGCCAACCAGGCCTCCGACCGCATCGAAGAGGGGCTTGGCGAGTTGGAAAAACGCGTGGCCAATCCATGACCGCATCAACATACACGAGGAGACGACATGGCAGGTAGTCTGAACAAAGCAATCTTGATCGGCCGTTTGGGCCGTGATCCGGAGATGCGTTACACCCCGTCCGGGCAACCGGTGGCCAATTTTTCCATCGCCACGGATGAGACATACACGGGCAAGGACGGCCAGAAGGTCGAAAAGACCGAGTGGCACCGCATCGTTGTCTGGGGCAAGCAGGCGGAATTCTGCGGAAATTATCTTTCCAAGGGCCGTCTGGTCTATATCGAGGGCAAGATCGAAACCCGCAAATGGACGGACAAGGACGGCGTGGAAAAGTACACCACCGAGATCAAGGCAGACCGTGTGGTCGGACTCGATTCCCGTCAGTCCGAAGGCGGCTACGCCCCGGCTCCTCAACAGTACCAGAAGAACCAATCCGCACCCCAGGGCGCGGGCGCGAACTACGAAGACGACCTGGGCCCCGCGTTTCCGTCCGAAGCCAGTGGCATGGATGACGCGCCTTTTTAGGAACGAACAAATTACGTTTTGTTAACAGAGCTAGCGAAGCCATTGATATGGCTTCGCTTTTTTTATTGTTGACACTTTTTGATAAGAGCGTCATTTGACAACTGCTGCTTACAAAAAAAAGTGTTAACAACTATGAGCAAATTCACCGTTCGAACTCTGCTTGCACCCTCAGGGGAACGACTTCCGCTGTTGTTAGATCGTTCGACTGGGATGCCTGTTTTTTATCCAAATTTATATGTCCTGACTGCGTTGAGGCAGACAAATCGGGCATCTGCCACGATTGAGCGGGAGAGGCTACAAATTGAGTCCTGAACGTTAAGAGGTTTGCTGTAATTTCTTGATATCACGCAGCGGCGGCGCACCGAACAGGCGGCTGTATTCGCGGCTAAACTGGGACGGGCTCTCGTACCCGACTTGGAATGCCGCGCTCGTTGCGTCCTGATGTTCCGTCAGCATGATCCGTCGTGCTTCGTGCAGGCGTATCCATTTCTGGTACTGCAATGGGCTCATGGCCGTCATGGTCCGGAAATGGTGGTGGAACGTGGATGTGCTCATGCCGGCGGATGAGGCCAGTTCGTCCACCCTGAGCGGCTTGCTGAAATTTGCCCTCAGCCAGTCCAGCGCCCGTGCGATCTGGTGGCTGTGGCTGCCCGCTGTGGCGATCTGGCGCAGACGCGGCCCCTGGTCGCTCATCAGCAGTCGGTACAGGATTTCGCGTTGTACCAGAGGTGCCAGGACCGGGATGTCTGAAGGTCCGTCGAGTAGGTCGAGGAGGCGCTCGAAAGCGTTGAGCAGCGGTACGCTCAGTTTTCCGATCGCCATTCCCCGACCGGACTGCTGCACTCGGGAAATAGGCAGGCTGCTGTCGACCAAAAGCTGTGCAAGCTCGCGCAAATCCAGATTGAGGACAATACCCAGACATGGCTTTTCGGGACTCGCTTGGATGACCTGCGCCACTACCGGGAGTCCGACCGAAGTGATGAGGAAGTGGTTGTCGTCGTAAACATATTCATCCTCCCCGAGGAACACGCGTTTGGCGCCCTGGGCGACAAGGCAGATGCTCGGGTCGTGCATGTAGCTGACCGGTTCACTGGGGGCGGCGTATTGAAAAAGGCTCAATCCGGGAATGGCCGTTTCCAGCGGGTTTATATTTTTTGTCCATCTCGCGATCTTCTCTCCCAAAGCCTCGCGCACTTCGAACAGACCATCATCCAAAGCCAGATTCGTGGTACCAGCCATTTTAAGGTTCTCCTTTTCCGAAACAGCTACCAGATCTTTTCATTCCTGAACAAGACATTGATCCGAACTTTCGGATTATCAGGCAAGAATTTGAGAGAATTGATCTACCCTGTCGGTCTATTCCGGCCGTAAAGGTTGTTTCCGGAATGAGATGGTCCGTGCGGGTGTGTCTTTGAAAGTCGTCGCCGAAGCGGGCAGTCCGCCGGGAATTTTAACCATCAAAGCCATGTGCGCTCCGCACACAGCGGCAAGGAGAATCATATGCAGTTCACATTTCACAATCCCACGAAAATTATTTTCGGCGCAGGCAATCTTTCCCGACTTGGAGAAGTGGCTGGCGAATATGGCAAAAAAGCGTTGATCGCGACTGGCGGCGGCAGCGTCAGGCGCAGTGGCGCTTTTGATCGGGCCGTCGAAAGCCTAAAATCCGCAGGCATTGCCTGGGCCGAATGCCCTGGTATCGAACCCAACCCGCGCATCACCTCCGTGGCCCGTGGTGCGGACATCGCCCGCAAGGAAGGCTGCGACATGGTCATCGCCCTGGGTGGCGGCAGCGTCATGGACGCCTCCAAGGTCATCTCGGCCGCAGTCCTGTACGACGGTGATCCCTGGGACATGATCCGACACGGCCAGGACAACGTGTACGTGCCGGCGCAGGCCTTGCCCGTCATCACTGTGCCGACCCTGGCGGCCACCGGCTCCGAGACCAACTGCGGCGCGGTCATCACCAACACGGAAACCAAGGTCAAATCCTTCATCCAGATTCCTCTCCTGTACCCGAAAGTAGCCATCGTCGATCCGGAGTTGACCGTCAGCGTGCCCAAGGACCAGACCGCGTACGGCGTGTGTGATTTGATTACCCATGTCACGGAATCCTACTTCAATGGCGTCGAGAACACGCCTCTTCAGGATCGCATCGCCGAAGGCGTCATTCTGACGGCCATGGAGTGGGGACCCAAGGCCATCGCGGACGGCGCGGATCTCGAAGCGCGCGCCCAGGTGCAGTGGGCCGCCTCGGTCGCGTTGATCGGCTGGGTACAGATCGGTACGGGCGCGGGCTACCCCGTGCACATGATCGAGCATACCGTGTCCGCATATCACGACATCACCCACGCCGCAGGGCTGTCCATCATCAATCCTGCCTGGATGCGCTTCGCGGCCAAGGCTCATCCGACCAAGTTCGCGCAGTTCGCCAGGCGGGTCATGGGTGTGACGAGCGGAAGCGATGAGCTGTCCTGTGCGTTGGCAGGCATCGACCGCTTCGAAGTGTTTCTCAAATCTATCGGTTGCCCGACGAAATTTTCGGAACTGGGCATCGGCGGCGAAATGGTCGAGACCTACGCCAGGGAAACCCTGCGCATCATCAACGATGGCAACGGCAACCTGCCCGGCCGTCCGGTCATGACTGAGGCCGATATCGTCGCGGTGCTGCGGGCGGCGCTGTAACAACACAGTTAGGAGCCGAGATATGGAAATCAAACGAAGTGGATCCCAAGCCTCCATCCCGGGACCAACGGATTGGTTTACAGGCAGGGTGCGCATTGATCCCCTGCTCTTCGAAGCCCAAGCTCCGGCCCGTGTGACCAGCGGGGCCGTGACCTTCGAGCCGGGCGCACGAACCGCGTGGCACACCCATCCCCTGGGACAGACGCTCATCGTCACGGCCGGATGCGGTCGCGTGCAACTGGACGGTGGCCCGGTGCAGGAAATTCGCCCCGGCGACACGGTCTGGATTGCGCCGGACGAACGCCACTGGCATGGCGCTGCTCCGGGCACGGCCATGACACACATTGCCATTCAGGAGATGCTGGACGGATCAAGCGTGACATGGTTCGAACATGTCAGAGACGAGGAGTACGGCGCGACCGCCTGCGGGTAGGTCGGGTATATCCGAAGATGTTCCGATAACATTATTTTGTGCGTGTGAAATATGCGGCGGTCCGGTTTGCGGGTCGCCGCATTCTTTTTTCTATAGGGCAACATTCTGCAATATTTGTGGATAAATGGCTTGTTCATGTCCGATCTCCAGCCCGGAGTTTCCGTTTTGAGCTGTTGCTTCTGAACTTGTTTCGGAGAATCAGGCAAATATCTGCGAGAATTAGTCTACTCTTCCAGCCCACAACCGGTAATAAGCTGTATCACCGATCACAAAACGGATCTCTTAAAATCATCTGATTATCTGGCCTCGATGCGCAACTGGTCGGATATCTTCAGCGAGGAGTACAAATATGCAGATACGGCAATTGGGAACGAATGGACTGGAAGTTTCAGCCCTTGGACTGGGATGTATGGGCATGAGTCATGGTTACGGTCCGGCAGCGGATACACAGGAAATGATCCACCTGATCCGAAAGGCAGTGGAGCACGGGGTGACTTTTTTCGACACCGCCGAAGTCTACGGGCCGTACGTCAACGAGGAACTCGTGGGTGAGGCTCTGGCACCGTTCAGGGATGACGTGGTCATTGCCACCAAGTTCGGCATCCAAATTGCGGACGGCAAACTGCTGCTCGACGCCAATCCGGCAACCATTCTGGAATCCGTGGAAGGGTCGCTCAAGCGCCTCAGGGTAGAAACTCTGGACCTGTATTATCTGCACCGAGTCGATCCTGAGGTCCCGATTGAAGACGTTGCCGGAACAGTCAAGGATCTGGTGAGTCAGGGCAAGGTCAGGCACTGGGGGTTGTCCGAAGCCGGAGTGGAGACCATCCGACGTGCCCACGCGGTTCTGCCACTGAGCGCCATCCAGAGCGAATACTCCATGATGTGGCGACAGCCGGAAGAAGAATTGATGCCGACCTTGGAGGAACTCGGTATAGGCTTTGTTCCTTTCAGCCCGCTGGGGAAGGGTTTTCTGACCGGCCGGTTCGATCACACGGCCACTTTCGGCAAGGATGACTTTCGCAGCATCGTGCCCCGTTTCGCGCAGGAAAATCTGCACGCCAACCAGGTTCTGGTTGAGCTGGTGCGAACCATTGCGGCGGACAAGGGGGTGACCCCATCCCAGATTGCTCTTGCCTGGGTGCTGGCCCAGAAGCCTTGGATCGTGCCCATTCCCGGTACGACGAAGTTGCATCGAATGGAAGAAAATCTGGGAGCGGTGGATGTCGCCTTGACCGCCACGGAGTTGGACAATCTTAGCGCGGCCCTTTCCCGGATCGAGATTT
The DNA here is from genome assembly GCF_050253115.1 of Syntrophotalea sp. Lineage (NCBI taxonomy): Bacteria > Pseudomonadati > Thermodesulfobacteriota > Desulfuromonadia > Desulfuromonadales > Syntrophotaleaceae > Syntrophotalea > Syntrophotalea sp. Next base: position 2,214 of record NZ_JBFWJQ010000113.1, on the reverse strand, counting down.
CCGGAGACCGCTATCCCGCAGAATACGCTCAAAGAGTGGGCAAATAACGCCCTCAAGGAGAAACGAATATGAACACCACACGACAAGACCATTGCAACAGTCCGATCCTGCCTAGTCGCCGTCATTTGCTCAAGACCGGAATGGCGCTGGCTGCGGCGTCCGTGTTTCCTCTCGCTGTCGCTCAGGCCAATGCGAGCAAAGCTCCGGTCGGCGACAATGCCTACACGCTTGAAGATCGCCGCAGGCTGGGTTCTCTTGAAGTCTCCAGCATCGGCCTCGGCGTGCAAAATATGAGTCGCACCTACCAGACGACCATCCCTACCCGATCTGAAATGCACAACATCATTCGCACAGCTTATGACCGTGGCGTCACCTTTTTCGACGCGGCCGAGGCCTACGGACCGCATGAGGTGGAGCGGATTCTCGGCGAAGGAGTACAGTCGTTTCGGGATAAGGTCGTGATCGCGTCCAAATTCGGCTGGAACATAGACCTCGAAACGGGCGAACGGCTATCTGGTCTGAACAGCCGCCCCGAGCATATCAAACTTGCGGTGGAGGGCATGCTCAAGCGTCTGCGCACGGATCGCATAGATCTTTTGTACCAGCATCGCGTTGACCCGCAGGTGCCCATCGAAGATGTCGCCGGCGCGGTCAGGGAACTGATGACGCAGGGCAAGGTGCTGCACTGGGGCCTGTCCGAAATGGGCACGAACACTTTGCGCCGCGCCCATGCCGAACTTCCCGTGACAGCGGTTCAGAACGAATATTCCATGCTGTGGCGCGGCCCGGAAGAAAAAGTCATTCCGCTCTGTCAGGAACTTGGAATAGGCTTTGTGCCGTGGAGCCCCCTTGGCGTGGGTTTTCTGACCGGGGCCATCGACGCCAGGACGCGTTTTGCCGAAGGCGATTTCCGTAAGACCGAATCCCGGTTCGCACCGGAGAATCTGCCGCACAATCTGGCCCTCGTGGACCTGCTCAAAAGCTGGGCCAAGCGCAAAGAGACCTCGCCCGGGCAGATCTCGCTGGCCTGGCTGCTGGCGCAGAAGCCGTGGATCGTCCCCATTCCCGGTACGACGCAGATGGCGCATATGCTCGAAAACATCGGCGCTGCCGCTGTCCGCTTCACTTCAGCCGAGCTGGACGAACTGAACAAGGCTGTCGCGGCAACTGAGATTCAGGGTGCGCGCTTGCCGGATTTCGTCCAGGTTTTCTCGGATGTGGAAGCTCCATTAAAAAAATAATCGTTCTCGAACAAAACCGCGATTGGGCCTCTGCGCTGAGCGCGACGCTTGATGCGAAGTGTGGCCGTACGGATTTCGAATGACCAACACTGGCCCACCGCAAAATCTGAGAGTGTCTCCGAATTGGAAAGATGTTATCAAAGGAGTTTTTCATGCACGTGATTCTTGTCAACGGCAGCCCACATCCACACGGCTGCACTTACACGGCCCTGGAAGCGGTGGCCTCGACACTGAGGGAAGGAGGGATCGAAACCAGTTTTTTTCAGGTCGGCACCAAACCCTTGGCGGGGTGCATCGACTGCCGCACCTGTGCTAAGACCGGGCGCTGCGTCTTTGACGACAAGGTCAACGAGTTCGTGGATCTGGCCGAGCAGGCCGACGGCTTTGTGTTCGGCTCGCCTGTGCATTACGCTGCCGCCAGCGGGGGCATGACCTGCTTCATGGACCGGTCATTTTTTTCATCCATGCTTTCAGGGCGCTCGGTCTTCCGCCTCAAACCCGGCGCTGCGGTGGTGTCCGCCAGACGATCCGGCACGACGGCCACTCTCGATCAGCTTAACAAATACATGACCTGGGGTGAGATGCCGGTTGTTTCTTCTCGATATTGGAACATGGTTCACGGTCATTCGCCAGACGAAGTGCGCCGGGATCTGGAAGGCATGCAGATCATGCGTACTCTGGGCCGTAACATGGCCTGGCTGCTGGCGTGCCTGGAAGCAGGTCGTAAAATGGAGATTCCAAGACCGGAGTTGGAAAAATGGGTCGCGACGAACTTTATCCGTTAGGCAATCATGCCCTGATTTCCAGGTTATACGTGTGTCGGTTTCTTGCGATCATCGGGCTGTTAGAAGTGGCTCAGTTTGTTTGAACAGATTTGCCTGATTTTTAGGTGGAATCTCCGCCTTTCTTACATCGCCATTTTAACCTGCGGCATCCGTTCGGCATAAACCTCGTCAGGGGTTTTTCTGCCCAA
>NZ_JBFWJQ010000112.1:0-8082 GCF_050253115.1 Syntrophotalea sp. | reverse complement strand
TGGCGGCTGTCTTTAGCCGTCATGTCCCGGTAGGCGGCAATCAGATGCTTCCAGAAAACAACTTCACCCCTGGGTTGTTTTTCGGGATAGACGGACAGTACCATTTCGGCATTGTCCAGATGCACCGTATCGTCGCTGGCCAGATAGAGACAGAATTCCGCCAGGGCGAGACGATAGTAATCGGCCAGGGGTTTTGCCGTGAGCAGAGCGTCCTGCCGCAGACGCCCGTCGGGCCCCGTGCCGGTCGTGAGGCTGTCCAACAGGCCATCTCGGTAACTTTTCAGATCTTGACCGTGCTCCCTGCCTTTTTCCTGTAACAGGCCTTGCAGGTCGCTTTTTGGGTACCAACTGAAACGGTAGGCAACATCCAGCAGGTTTCCCCACTGCGTTGCGCCGGCCATGGCTGGCAGCAACAACAGCACTCCGACAACGATTGCAGATTTGATTGATTTCATTGAGCTAGCCTCGCTACTAAGGATTTACGCATCGGATGGCCGCGCGAAGAGCGTCGCATCGATCGACAAAATTATCGGGATTATATACATCGACTTGCAGGGTATAACCGTTTTCAGGATGTTTGAAAAAGAACACCATATTTCGGACAGCACAGCGTCCATCGGTGTCCAGGGCGGTCGCCAGGGATGCCTTGAGATTGAATTCCGCATCGGGATCGATACAGGCCTTGAGCTGATTCAGGCTGATCATGCGCGCCGGATCATAATGACCGTCGCCGACACCATCAAACTTCAGCCCGCTCGAAGCATTCCCGTCACCCGCGGGGGCAACAGACGAAACTGCGTTCCCTCCGGGCAATCCGGAAGCCGCCCCCAGGCCGGCAAGCACCGGGATATCGACATCCTTGCCGCCACCCATAGTACCGATCCTTGAACTCGCATTGCGGGATGCTCCCGAAGGCAATCCTTCAAATCCGGATGACGGCGCTACATTTGCCCTTCCCCCCCCTCGAATGCCGGAATGCGAGCCGAGGGATATGTCATCGGCATGGCCACGGGGCGCAAAGGAGCTTGAACTGCCGCTGCCCCTGAGAGTTTGAGAAGAACGCGTCATGCTGAAATTGCGGGTGGCCATGGCGGTTTGAGGAAGATCGACCTCCGTGGTGTTACCGGCAGATAAACGCGCCCGGCGTGAAACGGGCATGGCCGAAGACTTTGCTGGTGAATCTCCCCGATATCGCTCACCCACATCGGTGGATGCAACGAGCGGCCCTTGGCGAGACGTCATTTCAAAACGGGTGGCGGGCTGCGAAGACGGCATGGGCCCCGCAGCAACGGCGGCGTCGCGATAGGAACGGACCACTTTTTCAGGACCGGGCAGAACCGGCTCCCGGGACACCTTTCTCGGTATGATGTTCACCTTGGGGGGCGCGGAAAGAGCGACTTTGCGGGGCGGCACCACGGCCTTCGGCGGTGGGGCAACCTGTGGCACGGGCGGAGTCGCGGCCAGCACACGGTCGCGACTTACCGGCGGAGGCACAGGCGCATCGGGAGCGCGCTCCTGCGGAGCCACGGGCATCTCGGGCACTCTGGCGAGGATCTCGACGGAGGGCTGCGGGATCGGTTCGGCAACAGGCAGATAAAAACTGGCCCAGGCCATAAAAAGAATCATGGCGAGCGCCCCTCCGATCACCCCGGCAAGTTGCCCAAGGGGAAAATCACGCCTTGCCAACTCAACCCATATAGACCAGAACCCCGTTGCCGATCCCGGGCTGCGACGCTCGACCGGCGCGGCGGCTGCGTTGTTTCTGCGATCGGCAAAAACATCCAGCGTGGCACGCGGTTGGGGGATGTTGCACACTCCCCATCCATAGAGACTTTCCTTCAGAATCATCATGGCAACGCGTCTTCCTCGTCAGGATCGACCTGCACGATGGTTCGACTTCCGTTCGTCCAGACTTTGGCGATAACACCGGCGGCATAAAGAAAATCCTGACTCAGAGAGTTCTTTTCAGGCAGAAGAATCGGCCGCAAATTGCGTTGTTTGAGGGCCTCGATGGCCGGCAGCAGCTCTTCGCGGGTCAGCACCTTTACATCCTGGGCGGAAGCGCTCTTGCCAACCCCTGCCCTGACAAGACGATACGGGACAGGACGTTGGTCAGACACCGCATACACCTGCAACTCCCAGAGTTCCCGAACATTTGCCAGGGGGGCCATCTGCTCGTGTTCCGGCACACTGGGCACATCCATTTCCGCCAGTTTAATGGTGATATTGTCCGGTGCGCTTGGAATCAGGCTCAGGCTGATCAAAAGCAGAAACGCCAGATCGGTGAAGGAAAAGAGCCAGGTATGACCGTTTTTCATTTTCATGACAGCCACCTAGCCCCGGTCGCCAGGAACATCATCCGCCAAAAGAGTTATGGCAGACAGACCTTCATCGATGCGCCGATGCGCCAGGGCATAAAATACTTTGCGCAGGAATTCCAGAAAGGTAAAACAGATCAGAGCAATAAAGGTGGTATAAAGAGCCGTCGCAATGCCGGCTACGGTTATTTCCGTATTGAGGGTTCCGGAATTTGCGAGAAAGTGCACGACCATGCCGATAATGGTGCCGATGAACCCCATGGGCGGCATCAGATTGGCCATCATCGCCACGGGCTCGAGAAATTTTTCCTCAAAATAGCGTTCACTGAACTGAAACGCCGCATCGCGGATAAAGGCATCGGGGGGGATAACCTTGTCCACGGTGCCGCGTTGCTGTTCCTGCTCGTAATGTAATTTGGTGCGGACAAAAAATGAAGCGGCGAGCAACGCCAGCGGCATCTTTATGTCGGCTGTCAAATGATGCAGGGAACGCCGGCTTTTCACTTTGCTGAAATCATAGAAGGAAAGCGCCCTGAAGGATTGATAGGATTTGACCAGGGCAAAACCGAAAATACTGGCCATTATCAAATACACCAGAATCTGCAACAGGCCGGAATAGCTGTTGATAGTATAGGTAAGCACATCGATGATGCCATTGGATACGACGTTAAAAATACTCTCTTGGCCTGCCATAAAAATCACCTCTAAAAGAATTCTCGATTGATCCAAACCCAGTGATATCAGGGCGCGAACAATTTGGCTTCAAGCTTGGAAGCGCCCTCGGCCAGACGGGAGAAACCCATTTCCGTCGGATCGATGACCGCATTCTGAATGGCAGGATCCGTTTTATAGCGCTTGTTGAAGATCCGCAGAAGGCCGCGGGCGCGACTGTCCTGCCCTGTTTCCTCATAGGCATAAGCACTCAGAAGATTGACTTTCGCTACTTCGAGGCGCGTTTCCACATGCTCGCGGGCCTCCTCGTCCTGAATGACGGGCATCGCGTAAACTTCAATGTACTTCTGAACTTCACAACGGAATTCCTGGCCTTCGCAGGGGGATTGCGCCTCTTGCGGAGTCAGTCTCCTGTGGGTGTCCAGTTCCTTGGCGGTAAGACGAAAAACCTTGAGATTCTGCCTGACGTTTTTCAGATAGGCTTTTTTCTGGGGCACGCTCATGTGCCCGAGAATCGGCTCCTGGGGCCAATCGGCCTTATTGCAGGCACAGCACCCGGAAAGTGCGGCGGCGAGGACGGTTACAGTCAGATAAAGGGTAATTTTTCTCATGCATGCCTCCTTGAAAATTTCACATATGACAGAAGTAAATCAGATTCCCTCGATATTTCCACTTTAAGCCTGCAGAAAATCTGTCGCCGGCCGATCCACGCAGGCGCGACCCGGCCGGTATCCATTTCATATCATCAAGCCAAGCAATAATCAGACCACCCGGGCGTTACACCAGTAACGTCGACATCTCTTCAGCGACATGAAAGCATCATCGGGAAGACAGGGCACCAGCCAAGGTACAATCGTGCCCGGCAAGCTGGTTGCGCAGATCGCCGAGCACCGCGATACTCTCCTGAACGTACAGATCCTGCGCGACCTTCTCTTCAAGATGCTTTCCGGAAAAATGTTCGAGCGGGGCCTCCACCTCATGGTCCGCCGTTTCGGCTTCAAGCCCACGCTCCTGCAACGCCGTTCGTTCCCGAAGAACGCTGTTGAGATTGAGCGAGCGCAAGGTCGCCCTGCTCCGCTGTGCATTGCGCCGGGTTTCAGCGACAACGGCATCGAAACGGTGCCCTTTTTCGACCCGCTGAGCGCTTAAATGGCGGAGCGTGGCAACCTCGGGAGCCTGGGCCCAGCGTTTGAAGGAGACCCGCCGGGTCGTATCCCAGGGCAGTGCATACTCGATGAACTTTTCCCCTGTTTCCAGAAACGCCAGGCGGTCCGGCAACTGGATATCCGGCACCACCCCCTTCACCTGGGTGGATCCGCCGCTGATACGGTAGAATTTCTGCACAGTCACCTTCAAGGCCCCAAGAGGCGCAAGCTTTTGCAGGGGACCATAGGCCAATGGCTGATCCATATCAAAAATGGCCTGAACGGTGCCTTTACCGTGGGTCCCGCCGCCGCCGACGATAACCCCACGGCCATAATCCTGAATGGCGCCCGCGAGAATTTCCGAAGCCGAAGCACTGAAGCGATTGACCAGCACCACAAGCGGCCCGCCGTAAACGATACCGGGGTCCTCGTCTTCATAAACCCGCACCTCCCCTTCACTGTCCTTGACCTGCACCACGGGACCCTTGGGTATAAAAAGACCTGCAATGTCAATGGCATCCGACAGGGACCCGCCGCCATTGTCACGCAAATCCAGAACCAGTCCATCGATCCCCTTTTTAACCAGGAGCTGAAGTTCCCTGCGCACGTCATCGGTAACGTTGCGGGCGGACTGGCCGTCGCGGGTTTCGGAAAAGTCGCGATAGAACGAAGGAATGCGCAAGTAACCATAGTGTTTTCCGGTTTTACCCGGGACGGGAAGCGTCGTGCTCTTGGCAAATCCTTCTTCGATTTCCACGACATCACGGACAAGGCGGATAATCTGTTCCCGTCCGGTCGGCTTGCGAACGGTGAGGCGAACCACCGTGCCCTTTTTGCCGCGTATCAGACGCACCGCGTCGCGCAACCGTGTTTCCGTGACGTCCACCGGTTCCCGGTCACCCTCTCCGACTTTAAGAATGATATCCTCCGCCGCGAGTTGTCCCTGTCTGGCGGCGGGACTGCCCGGGATGATCTCAACCACCCGGATGAATCCATCGTCCTCCCGCAGGGTGGCGCCGATGCCTTCCAGCGAACCCTTCATGTAGATTTCAAAATCCTCGAGGGCATCGGGTGCCAGATAGGCCGAGTGGGGGTCGTAAGCGCGGACATAAGCATTGAGAAAACGTTCGAAATGATCCTGCTCGGTTTCTTCCAGTAGCCTGCCCAGAAGATGATGGGTGCTTCGCCGCACCTTCTGAACGGCTTCATTCAGAAGGATCTTATCGACCTTCCCTTCGTTCGCAGCCGTATTTTTTCCAGATCCAGTGCGCTCTTCCAGAAATTGTACGTAGCGCATCAATACCTGATATTTCAGGATTTTTTCCCAGCGTCTCTTAAGATCGACAGAATTTTTAGCGTAATCGATTTTCTCAGGGTCTGTTTCAATTTGATCTTTTTTGTTGAAATCAAATTTTTTATTTAAAAGATCGTCAATCATATTCATGACGAAATTAACTCTTATCCTCAGAAGACGAGCACCGGTTTTATGAAGCTCAAGATTTCCACGTACTATATCATCGTCGATCCTGTTGCGGTACAAGGACAGCTGCTGAATATCCGATTCCAACAGAAACCTTTTCTGAAAATCAAGCTGCTGAATGTAAAGATCGAAGGCCGCCTGAGAAATTTTGTCATCCAGGGGTTTATGGCTGAAATGATTGACAGTCATCTGCTGCCGGATCAAATGGGTTAAAAGCTTGCCTCTCAAATGACCGGCATCGGGAGAAATCTGCTGGGATGCCAGGCCTGACCAGGACATGGTGACAGCAAACAACAGCACAGCCGCAAGCAGACAAAACCAGGATTTTTTATATTTCATTCTTTTTCCTCTTCCGGAAAAGCCAAACGATGGAAACAACCCCATGACAGATAATTACTTCCCATGATGCAACGCCTTGAAATATCATCAAAATTTCGGCGAAACCGACGCATCATGGCAGGCAGGCACTATGAAAAATCCCCACGGGACAACCACGCCCTATCCGACAACCGGCCTGGACACGGCATGGTTTTTATCTTTGCAACATACCATACATCGCATGCCCCGTGGAGTGCAACCGACCAGTTCTGCATATAACACGCCGGTACCCGTTGCAAGCAAGGGGAGTCGTTATGAACATGGGGGGGGAATGGTTCTGATCGGAACAGGGGCCGGCTCAAATAATATCGGAGAAAGGAAAGACAGAAACGCTCATCCGCTGCACTCAGGCCGCGATATATTCAGGTGGGCATCCCCGGCCAGGTGCGATGGAATCGGGCAGCGGCCGCTGCGGACAGCCGCTGCCCAGGGCAACTTGCATCATCCGGAGTTGCTTCCGGACGGACATTCACTATTTTTCGCGGCCGAAAGGCCAGGCCATAACGCCCCCTTCCAGCACTTTGACATTGCGCCAACCCACGGACTCCAGCACCAGGGCCGCCTCGTAGCCACGCAGGGAGATCTTGCAGAAACAAACGATTTCCCTGTCTCTGTCTTCCGGTAAATCCTCGAACCGATGCCTGAGCTCGCCTATGGGAATCAGGGTTTCTCCAATGCCGATGCGCACGGCCTCGAACTCATCGGGAGTCCGCACGTCGAGGATAAAAGGATCTTTACCGGCATCCAGGTTTTTTTTCAGTTCAATTGGAGACATGCTCTTCAATCGGCCCTTGAGCTTGTTTTCCATCAAATGCGCGGTGGCGATGAAATGGTCGATCGGCAATGAAAACGGCGGCGCATACGGCAAATCCGCATTGACGACATCGGCGACGGTCAGTTTCCCATGCAGAGCCATGGCGGCCGTCGCGATCTGTTTGGCAACATCGCCGGGTCCAACGCACTGGACCCCGAGAATTTTGCCTGTATTTCCATCAACCACCATCTTGGATATCAGAAGCTTGGCGCCCATGAATTCGGGCTTGTCCAGGCTGGCATTGATGACCGTGACCACATTTTCATACCCTTCCTGGCGGGCTCGCAATTCGGACAAGCCGGTCGAACCGGCTGAAAAATCGAAAACCTTACAGATGCCGGTATGCAATGTCCCGGGAAACGTGACCTGATTGCCCAACACCGCATTTTCACCGGCCACGCGCCCCTCCAGATTGGCCAGGTCGCCAAACGGAGCGCGGGTTTTCTTGCCGGTGATGCGATGCACGAGTTCAACGCAATCGCCAACCGCATAGATATGCGGGTCGGATGTCTGCATAAATTCATCGACAGCAATGCCGCCGGTCTGTCCGATATCCAGACCGGCATCTCGCGCCAGGTCGGTATTGGGAATGACGCCAATGGCAAGTACCGCCAGGTGACAGGGCAGTTCAGTGCCGTTCTCGAGTTTTACGCCGGTCAGTTGGCCATTCTCCCCGACAAACCCCGCAACCTTGACATCGGTGATGACGTTGGCGGCATTACTGCGGACATGGTTTTCAAGGATCTTGGCCAGTTCCCAATCGAGAAACATCAGAATCTGGGGCAACATCTCGATGACGGTTATATCGATGCCGGACAACTGCAGGGCTTCACAGGTTTCGATGCCGATGAGACCTCCGCCGATAACCACGGCCTTGGTAATGGACTTGTCGTCCCGAATCCTTCTCAGAAAATCGGCGTCTTTCATCGATTGCAAGGTGGTCACGCCGACAAGATCGACTCCCGGGATCGGAGGCTTTCGCGGTCTGGCTCCGGTGGCGAGAATCAGCTTGTCGTAGGGCACATCATCCAGATCGCCACTGTGCAGATCGCGACAGCGAACCGTGCGACCTTCCCGATCAATAGACACGGCTTCGGTCAAGGTGCGGGCCTTCACGCCCTTGGTGTGAACGAAAAAATGCGGGTCCCGAACTTCTCCGTACGGCGTGCTCAGCAAGGCGTTACGGTTATCGAAAACCCCGCCCACATAGTAAGGGTAACCGCAGGAAGCCATGGACATTTCCGGCGCTTTTTGAATGATTGTGACTTCGGCATC
>NZ_JBFWJQ010000111.1:0-8152 GCF_050253115.1 Syntrophotalea sp. | reverse complement strand
TTTTCTCAATCGGTATCCTTGAAATCGGTCAAGACAGAAACCGGTGTTCAGTGACTGGCAACCTAAGGATGACCTTACGCAACGGGGCAGCGGTGAGCACCGCTGCCCCGTTGTGTTTATGCGCGGGTCAGGTGGCGATACTTGATGCGATGGGGCTGGTCGGCCGCGGCGCCGAGGCGCTTGCGGCGGTCCTCTTCGTATTCTGACCAGTTGCCCTCGAACCAGACCGTCTGGCTGTCGCCTTCGAAAGCCAGAATGTGGGTAGCGATACGGTCGAGGAACCAGCGGTCGTGGCTGATGACCACGGCGCAACCTGCGTAGTTCTCCAGGGCTTCCTCAAGCGCGCGCATGGTGTTGACATCCAGGTCGTTGGTCGGTTCGTCGAGAAGCAGTACGTTGGATTCGCTGCGCAGCATTTTGGCCAGATGGACGCGATTGCGCTCGCCGCCGGACAGGACACCGACCTTCTTCTGCTGCTGGTCGCCATTGAAATTGAAACGCGACACGTAGGCGCGGCTGTTCATGGTGCGATTGCCGAGTTCGATTATTTCCTGGCCGCCGCTGATCTCTTCCCATATCGTTTTGTCCGGGGCGAGGGCCTCGCGGCTCTGGTCGACATAGGCGAGCTTGACGGTATCGCCGACACGGATGGTTCCGTCGTCGGGTTGTTCCTGCCCGGTAATCATGCGGAACAGGGTGGTCTTGCCCGCGCCGTTGGGGCCGATGATGCCGACGATGCCGCCCGGCGGCAGGTGGAAGCTCATGCCGTCGATCAGCAGACGGTCGCCATAAGCTTTGCTGACCTTGTCGGCTTCGATAACGACATCGCCGAGGCGCGGGCCGGGCGGAATGAACAGCTCCAGATCGCGATCTTTATCCTGGGTCTGCTGGCTGAGCAGCTGTTCGTAGGAGTTGATGCGGGCCTGACCCTTGGCGTGGCGGCCCTTGGGCGACATGCGGATCCACTCCAGCTCCCGCTGCAGGGTTTTCTGCCGGGCGCTTTCCTGCTTTTCCTCCTGGCGCAGGCGCTCCTGCTTCTGCTCCAGCCATGAGGAATAGTTGCCTTTCCAGGGAATGCCGTGGCCGCGGTCGAGTTCCAGGATCCAGCCGGCCACGTTGTCCAGGAAATAGCGGTCGTGGGTGACGGCGATGACGGTGCCGGCGTAACGCTGCAGATGCTGCTCGAGCCAGGCTACGGTTTCGGCGTCGAGGTGGTTGGTCGGTTCGTCGAGCAGCAGGATGTCCGGCTTTTTCAGCAGCAGGCGGCACAGGGCAACCCGCCGTCGTTCGCCGCCGGACAGCACGTCGACCAGCGTGTCGCCGGGGGGGCAGCGCAGCGCGTCCATGGCCTGCTCCAGACGGCTGTCCAGATCCCAGGCGTCGAGATGGTCGAGCTTTTCCTGTACTTCGCCCTGACGGGCGATCAGATCGTTCATCTCGTCGTCCGACATCGGTTCCGCGAATTTCATATTGATGTCATTGAATTCATTGACCAAATCGACGGTTTCCTGTACGCCTTCCTCGACGATCTGACGCACGGTTTTGCCGGCCTCGAGTTGTGGTTCCTGTTCCAGATAGCCGACCGTGTAGCCGGGTGACAGGATGGTCTGGCCGTTGAAGTCCTTGTCGGACCCGGCCAGGATGCGCAGCAGTGAGCTCTTGCCGGAGCCGTTCAGGCCCAGCACGCCGATCTTGGCGCCATAGAAGTAGGACAGGGAGATGTCCTTGAGAACCGGTTTCTTGTTGTGATGCTTGCTGACCCGGATCATCGAATAGATGACCTTGCGGCCGTCGTCGCTCATAAAAGGGACTCCTGATGTAATGATATTAGGGATGCGGAATCAGTCGCGGTGGAATAGTGGCTGCCTGAAAGCGGCGCCCATCAAGCCTGGACACCGCACTGGCAAGGTATTCGGAAGACAATGTTCTGAAGTTTTCGTTGCAGGGACTGCAAAATCCGGATAACGGCCGGCATGACTCAGTCGGCGCTTTTCTGGATGGCTTCGCCGGCTTTTTCGATGTCCTTGCCGACGCCGGAGAGGGTGTTGCAGGCGCTCAGCGCCAGAACCAGCACAAGCAGAACAGCTAATTTTTTCATGACGATTCTCCATTGCAGGGATAAGTGAATTGAACTGTTTGGTCCGGATCATGGCCACAATCATAACAGAGGATAGGTCGAGATCCCGGAAAATTTCAATATAAAAATCGTCCTGCGTGCCCGCTGGCCGAAGCCCCGGCGTGTCAGGACACGTCGGCCCACAGTGAGCGGCTCAGCTGCCGGCTCCATTCAATCTCGGCCTCGAGCTGTTCGGGGCTTTCGAAACCGAGCCTGCGTGACAGGTAAAGATAATCGGGCGAACCGATCTCCGGCACGGTGAGATCCCTGGCGTTGCCGCGCACCGCCCGCAGAGCATCGATGGTGCGCCGGAAACAGCTGTAGGCGCGCCGTATGTCCCTGGCGCGGTCGGATGCGAGGATGCCCCTGGCTTCCAGACGTTTCAGGCCCTGCATGGCATTGGGTACCCGTACTTCCAGGTGCTCCGCTCCGCACTCGATCAGCCGGGCCTGCAGATAGTATTCGATATCCACCAGTCCGCCGGCGCTGAGCTTGAGATTGACTTTGCCGCTGCCCACCAGTTCCGCGATCTGCCTTTCGCGCAGGTGCCGTATGTTGGCGTAGTCGATGGAGCGTCCCGAGTAGACAAAGGCGTTCCGGGCCTGCATCACTTCGTCCGGCAAGGGATATTCTCCGGTGATCGGGCGCAGCTTGACCATGGCCAGCCGCTCGAACTGTTCGGCGGGGCCGTCCGGAGTGTAGTAGTCGCGGAAAGCGGCCAGGGAGCAGGCCAGGGTGCCCTTGCTGCCGAAAGGCCGCAGTCTCAGATCGATTTCGAAAATACCTTCCTTGCGGGATTTCAGGGCCTTGAGAAAGGCGCGCACGAACTCTTCAAAGTAACGGCTGTTGTCAACCCGACGTTCCCCGTTGGTAAAACCCTGCCCCCGGTAGACGAACAGCAACTCCAGATCGGAGGCGAAACCCATTTCGCTGCCGCCGTATTTGCCCGCGGCGAAAATGCCCCAGTCGCAGGGCTTCCCGTCCACCATGGGGCGTCCGAAGCGGCTTCGGATATCGGCATGGCAAAGGGCCGCGGTCTGGGTGACCACCACATCGGTCAGCGCCGTCAGTTCGCGGGCGAAGGTCACGTCGCCGATAATGTGAGTGATATGCCGCAGGTCGATGCGGAACATCTCCCGGTCCTTGAAATCATTCAGAATCCGGACCCTTTCCTGGTGGCTGTGACCGGGCTGCAGTTGCTCTCGCAGCATGGCTGTCCATTGCTGCCTGTCGAGGGTTTTTTCCAATTCGGTACGGGTGCGTATCAGCGGAAACAGGTTTTCATGCTGCATGCGCAGAAAATCTTCCCACAAAAACCGGCTCACACCCATGAGGCTGGCCAGAGTCTGCATGGTTTGCGCGGATTGAATGCTGGTAAAGTCTGCAGCTCTGCCCGGGTCTTCGAGCAGTCGCGAAGCAAGGTCGCGGAACTGGCGGATGGCCTGCCCGGGGTGGGGGCAGTGGGGCAGAAGATAGGCGAACTGTTTGATCAGGGCGCAGGCAAAGCGCAATTCCTGGAGCTTTTCCACATCGACAATTTTGCGGTTATGCAGATCGCGGATCCAGAAGGTATCCCTGACTTCGCCATTTTCGGTTCGGATGGTTGCCTGTTCGATATTGATTTCCAGCAGAGCCAGGGCATTGGCAAAGGCAAACAGAAAGCCGGGGATGTCCCGGGATATGATGTTGATGATCGTGTCCGCATCCGAAAGGTCGTTGTCTATGGCGATATCCACCGGGAGCAACTGCTCGTTGGAAGGCGCCCGCGACGCGATGGCACTGGCGACTTTGTCGATGAGACTGTCGCGAATGGCCTCGATGCCGTTTTGGGCCATTTCCCGATTGAGATTTTCCAGGTCCTCACGCAATTTTCCCATGACCTGGTTTTCCGGCAGGCTCAGAATAAAGACGTCGAGAATGATGGCTTTGGGACAAGACGCCGGGTCTGTCGGCTCCGGAGAAAAGCGCAAGGTGGTGATGTCGGCGCTGTGGATATCGGCCCCATGGGCCGTCAACAAACCCGCAATTACCGACAAAAGGCCCTCCTTGTCGGTGGTTGACAGGGCGATTTTCCGAAGATGGCCGGAAGTGGCGTTGTCTTCAAAGGCAAGATCCTGCGCCTGGCGAACCTGTTTCAAGAGGTGTTCAAAGGGTTTAAAGGTTGTGTTTTTCAGTAAGTCAGATGCCATGTTTTTCTCTCTTGACCGGGATGCCTGGTAAAGCGGTAGCCTGATGGTGACATTGTCGATACAATTGTCATGCTGACCGGATCATAGCGCTGTATCGTGAAGATAACATTAAATTGCTGAAAAAAACATACCAGGAGGATGGGCATGCAAGGGTTTTGTGAAGAGGGTGTGGCTCTGGTCACTGGCGGCGCCCGGGGGATCGGCAGGGCCATCGTCGACAAGCTGTTGGCGATGGGCATGCGGGTGGCCGTTGCGGACCGGGATGTAAAAGCCTGCGAGGCGCTGACCGGACAATACGCCCGTGATGGCAGGCTGGCGGTTTTTTGCATGGACGTAGGTGATGAGGCAGGCGTTGCGGCCGCCATGGATCAACTCCGCGAAAAATTCGGCAGGCTCGATGCCCTGATCAACAATGCCGGGCACGGGCCGGCTCACGGTACCCCGCTGGAATCCCTGGCGCTTGAGGCATGGAATCACATTCTCACGAGCAACCTTACCGGGGCCTTTCTCTGCTGTAAGCACGCTGCCGGGCTGTTGCGCCGCAGTCGCGGCGCCATCGTCAATATCGCTTCGACCCGCGCTCTGCAGTCGGAGCCCCATGGTGAAGCGTATGCCGCCAGCAAAGGCGGTCTGGTTGCCCTGACCCATGCCCTGGCCGTGAGCCTTGGCCCGGATGTCCGCGTCAACTGCGTCAGCCCCGGATGGATTGCCGCAGCGGATTCCCAAACGCAAGGCACGCCCGGGGGGCCGATCCTGCGCCCTGAAGATCATGCGCAACATCCCGTGGGCCGCGTGGGCCGCCCAGCGGATATCGCGGAAATCGTGGCGTTTCTTGTGTCACCCGCAGCCGGGTTTATTACCGGACAAAATTTTGTTGTCGATGGCGGCATGACGCGCAGGATGGTTTATGCTGAGTAGAAAAAAGGGGGATCCATGAAAAATGCATTGGTGTTTTTGACGGGAATTATCGCAGCGGTTTATCTGTTGAATCCCGGCGCCGGGATTTTTGAGGTATTACCGGACAATCTGCCCTTTATCGGCAACCTCGATGAAGCGGTTGCCGCCGGTCTGCTGATCATGTGCCTGAAGTATTTCGGCATCGATCTGACCCGGTTTTTGCCTCGGGACACTCAGAAACGACCGTAGCAGAAGGTCCGGATTGCCCGCTATGCAAAAAAGACTGGATCGGCCGTGTGTTTTCGCTATGATGTGGCGTATACGTTGAACTGTCGATGAAATTCGAAACCAGGAGACAACCATGATGAGACCGGTAGATACGTCCTTTACCAAAGTTCTGTCCCTTTCCAGCGATGAGGCGTTGCGACGGCGCTTTATGGTTCTCGACGAGCCTATCGAGGCCAACATGCGTTTTGGCTTGTTGCTTGAGGTTCTCGACAAGGTGGCGGAAGAAGCGGCTTTAAATTACGTCAACCGGTTTTTTCCCACAGCTCGTGTCGTTACGGCAGCCATTGACAACATCGTGGTTCGTCACGTCACGGATATGTCACGGGACATGCACTTCAAGGCCCGCATCAATCATGTGGGCCGCTCCTCGTTGGAAATCGGCATCCGGGTCGAGCAGCCAGGCGGGCCGGTGCGGCATATCGCCTCCTGTTATTTTACTATGGTGGCGCGCTCCGGGGTGGGAGAAGATGCGGTCAGCGTGGCGCTGCCGGGCCTGGAGTATGTCGAGGAAATCGAAAAGCAACGCGCCGCCAAGGCACTTAAAAGGCGCGAGGAGTACAAACAGCAACAGGCTTTGCTGCGTGAACCGCCCAGCCGTGAGGAATTCGAAATGCTGACCTGTCTGCATTCGGCGCAGGACGAGCCGGGGTTTTCCGGACTGCTGGCCAGTCGGCTTACCGCGGATGCCTGGGAGCGCATGTATCCCGAGCAGGAAAATGTACCCAAAAAGATTTTCGGGGGGTACCTGATTCGCCGAGCCTATGAGCTGGCGTCGATCTGTTCCGAGCAGGTGGCGCCCGACCGTCCCATTCCCGCGGCGGTCAATCGCATCAACTTCTTCCATCCGGTGCGCATGGGGGACAAGCTCCATTATACCGCCCGGGTGGTCTATACCAGCGGCAGCCTGATCTGCGTGGAGGCCAATATCGAGCGCATCAGCCGTGATCGTACTACCAAGGCGTTATCCAACTCCTGTCTGTTTACCTTTGTAAACGTCGATGAAGAACTCAATCACCAGCCGGTGCCGCTGGTTTATCCCACCAACTATGGAGAGGATGCCCGTTACCTGGCTGCCCACCGAAGCTGCCAGACTCTGATAAAGTACCGGCAGATGATCTGAACGGATATTTCTTTGCCCAATTCTTGAGAAAAGCCCGCATGTGCGGGCTTTTCTCAAGGAATGCCCGGGCAGCTTCTGCCATCCATCAGTATGTTTGCAGGCTTGACGAATTGCCGGGAGACATTACTTCGAGCCCCATGGCCTGCAACTGTGCGCAGTATTCCTGAGCCTGTGCGCGGTTCCGGGCCAGAATCAGTCCGCTGGCGCGGGCCGGTGCCTCAGGCATTCCGGTATATCGGGGGTCACAGGTAACCAGGGGGACGAACATTCTTTTGTGCATCGCTCTGTAAATGGCCTCGATCATGGCCGTGAAACCTTTACCGCATCGGATTCCTGCCAGGCGCATCATTGGGTAGCAGAAATTCCTGCGGATTTCGGACGCCAGTAAAAGAGCGGGCGTCGATCCGTTGAGGCGGAAATTAAGATCGTAAATACGTATTCCACCATCCTTCAGGATGGCCATATCCATGCCGACGCAGCCGTGGTAGCCCATGTCGCGGCCTTTTTTGGCAATGCGCTTTCCGGCGTCGATCGCGGCAGCGGGGGCAGGATCCGTGGTTTCAAGCCAGTTGCCGTAATAAATTCCCCTCTGATCGACAATCTGTTCGCTGCTGCCGAGATAAGTGATTTCACCTTTTTCAGCAATGGCGTAGTTCAGGCAAAGATTACGGCAAATGGACAAAAATGCCTCTACAACAATCTGGGAGCAATGCCTGAAATCATTCCAGGCTTGACGAACTTCCTTCGGGGTACGGCAGATCCTGATGTCCCGACCGCCTCCCGTGGTTTCGCAGGTTGCGACTTTTATGACCACCGGCAGGTTGCGGATAAACGGCGAACGACACAGCTGCGCCGGGGCCATGACGCGGCGCTCGGGCAAATACGGTGGATCGACAAAATCCGAAAGACGCCCCTTGTTGTTGAGCAGACGAAGCACATCCGGATCGATCCAGTATTTTTCAGAATTCTTTTCCGCCGGGCAGGGGGCGTGCTGCAAAGCCAGTCTAAAACCTCTATCCAGTAATATGGCGCACAGACGCTCATGCTCTGCATTGTTTTTGTAAAGCAGTGTGCGCGGCTCGGGAAAACCGGCATCCCGCAACAGTTGCAGGCCTGCGGGGGTGGCAACGCTTGCGGCGCACACTACGGGCATGCTTCCGGATACGGTCAACATCCCGCCGGTCAGCATCTCCAGGGTTAGTGGATCCTGCGGCAACCAGTGGCAAAAACCTGGCGTCGGACGCGGGCAGAAGGCCAGCTTTTCCCCGTAGATGGCGTCCAGGGACCGGACAGGGAAGAGTCTCGGCTTCACGACCTGTCCTCGCGGCCGGCGTTGTCCTGCACGGGGGTAAACCTGTCACGGGAGGGCAGGTACGCAAAAACCCCCGCGGCCAGATGTTCCAGCATGGCAGCTTGGGCCGGCGTCGGGGTGCGGATGTTGAATGAAGGGGTGCGGTTGGCATCCAGGAGAATGGTTTGCCCATCGATCTGGACGAAATCGAACTTTCCATAATCGAAACCAAGGTCCTTGCGGCGCTTGCG
>NZ_JBFWJQ010000110.1:0-8247 GCF_050253115.1 Syntrophotalea sp. | reverse complement strand
CCCACTGGTCAGTGCAATGCGCACTGCTTCCTGCTTGAACTCTTCTGAATGCTTGATCATCTCGTCGGTCTCCTGTTGCGAGCTTAAAACGCTCAGGTGACCGGCGCAAAACCGTTACAAGTCCACCAGGCCCTGGCAAAGATCCTGTCGCGCTCCAGCTCAAAAAACTCTTTGGAACGATAGGGCTCAAGGGGAACCGGATCGTAACCAAGTCCCGATGCTTCGGTGAAGTTCTCTCTCATTGTGCTCTCTCCCGGCTTTGTTCCTGGCCTGCCGCCGACGGATATCCTGCGATACAATTTAAATGCATTAAAAATAAACTGGAGTCAAAGTTTAAATGCATTAAAGAGTGGCTTGACACCGACTGCGTGCAAACGCCACCACTGTTCCGGAATCGTGATGACAGGAAAGAATGGAAGTGACCCAAGTTTCGATCAATGTGACAGACAGGGCGGGTGTCGATCACGTCATCAAGGCACAGGTCGGGGTGCCGTTGATGCAGGCGCTACGAAACGAAGGCCTCGTCGATGCTATCTGCGGGGGTGAATGCGCCTGTGCAACATGCCATGTGCACATCCAGGGAGGTGGCATGGAGAAGGTCGGAAAGCCGAGTGGGCAAGAAGTCGACATGCTTGAGACGAGCCTTGAGACACAAGACAATTCCAGACTGAGCTGCCAGGTGATTGTCAGTGAAGATCTCGATGGCCTGGTTCTTACCGTGGCGCAGGCGGAGGGTTGACGGGACCTTCAAACGAGGGGATTGACAACCGTCATGGCAACCCAGGGCAAGAAGCGAAAAATATCGGATTTGTTCGAAAGGGGGCGCCCCCTTAATCTCGAGCAAAAGAAGGATCTGCGGCGGCAAAAGATAATTGATGCAGCCGAAGCGCTGGTGCGTGAAACCGGTTCCACGGATTTTTCAATGAATGCCTTGGCAGCCAAAGCCGGTTTCAGCACACCAACGACATACAACCTTATCGGGTCGAAAGGGACTGTACTCTACATTCTCCTGAACCAGTATCAGGATCGTCTCGACTTCACATCGTCACGCACAAGCGATGATGCCAATCCGTTCCGCAAGGTGTTGGATGCCGCAGAAGTCGCGACCCGTCTCTACACCGATGATTCTGCCTTCATCCGGGCGTTGATGCGCTTCCTTCTCGGCATCCCCGATCCCGTTCATCGCCCCGCGTTCATGATCAGGGGATACAGGTATTGGAATCGTTCATTCGACGGACTTGAAGATGCTGGTTACTTTGACTGCGCGATAAACCGAGACGCTCTATCGCGTGACTTCCTGGTGTTCTTTACTGGCCTTATAGATCTCTGGGTCCACGAAGAACTTGATGATGAACAGTTTAGCCTTCAGGCTGAGTGCGGCGTTATTCTCCGCCTGCTCGCTTTGACAGGGAAGGAAGATCGGAGCTGGATGAAGCAGCGCCTAATCGACCTGCAAGACGAAGTCGAACCTATTTATGGCGAACAGACGGCATAATTCCAACGACCAAAAATAAGGTGCAATCAGGCAGCAATTTTAACGATCAATTTGCCTTTGGTTCGTCGCGACCTCAGGTCATTGAGTGCTTTGGGGGCATCCAAGAATTTATACCGTACAGTTGGCTGAAGACGAATTTTGCCTTCGTTTATCAATGATACCAGTGTGTGGAGATCATTCCAGCCCTGCTGGCCCGTTTCCTCAATCGCCAACCGCCCTTCGACACCGATTATGGAAATCATTTTGACGAGTACGAGATTGGTGCGGACATCGGCTGGTTTGCCAGAGGTAAAGCCGACAACCAAAATTCGTCCGGCTGGTGCAATTGCACGCATTGCCTGGTCGAACATCTCTCCGCCCACCGGATCGAAATAGACATCGGCGCCACGGCCGCCCGTCAACTGGCGGACTTTTTCATAAACATCGCCATCCCGGTAATCGATAAATTCTGCAGCTCCGATAAATTCGGCGGCGGCAGGATCACTTCCTACTGCAATTGTGCGGGCGCCAAGCGTCTGACCTACTGCGAGCGCGGCACTTCCAACTCCGCCCGACGCGCCGAACACGACAAGAGTTTCACCTGCGGCGATATTAGCCCGGCGAAACAGCGCATTGTATGCGGTCCAGTTATTCATCAGGATTGCGGCAGCATCAGCCAGGTCAATCTCGTCAGCAATCTGGTGAACGAATTGCTGAGGCAGGACGCAATACTCGGCAAGGCCTCCTCCAGATAGGGAGACGGAAAACGCAGCGACCCGATCGCCTACGCGCAGCTTTGCCACGTCAGGTCCGACTGCATCGACGATCCCGGACATTTCGCTGCAGGGAATGTAGGGTAGTTGCGGAGTTTTCTGATACCCCCCTTCCAAAATGAGCGTTTCGCCAAATGCGAGGCCTGCAGCGCTCACGCGAACCCTAACTTCCCCTTCCCTTGGTTCCGGAACAGGAATGTCTGTGAGCTCCAGTTCGAAAGGATCGGAAAACCGCTTACACACCCAGGCCTTCATTGGCTCTGCGTCTCGTCAGTTGTCCATTCACGCTGGCATAAGTAAAACAGAACTGGATTTGCTGGTTTGCTCATAGATCAACTCTCACCTTTGAAAAGTTTGACCATGTCGGGTGAGAGATTCTTCGAGGATTTTTCTGAGGCGTATTTTTCCATTTTGGCTCTTACGGCCGCGGTCATTTCGCCCCTGAACATGTCATGATTTTCCTTGAGCCATTTTTCCGATGAAAAACGGTTCTCGTTCAGCGCATTAATCTTAGGGATCGCGTACGTTGCGATCAACTCGTAAGAGCGCTTCGTCTCAAGGCGATCGGCCCAGTGGTGATCCATCACGAGAAAGCACCCAAATCCGCCAGATTGCGCCAGCAAACGCTCAATCTGAGCAACGAAATCATCAGGAGTGCCAATAACCGCAAATCCTGTCTCTATTATATGATCGATAGGATCCGCGCCGGGGGGAGGAGCCAGCGGAATGGCTGCGGCTTCATTCATGTATTCCAGCCATCGGTGCAGGCCAAAGCGAACATTCTCGCGGGCCTTTTCACGTGTTTCCGCCACATGTACGGGGCCGATCAACCGCCAGCGTGAGCGGTCGACCTTCTGGCCGCTCTCTCGTGCTGCTTCTTCCGCAATGGCCCAGTTTGAAGCAAGAGCGTTGAAGCCGCCGGTGGATGTAGCGCCGATTGAGAGCATACTGAGACCAAACCGTCCAGCGGCGAGCGCGCCTGTTGGCGAGACCTGACTTGCAACCGCGATCTCTACGCCATTTTCATTGTAGGGAAGAAGCTGGAGATGTGCATTCTGTAACTTGAACCATTCTGAACTGGCGTTTGCTGGCTGATTGCCAAGCAAACGAACGAGTGGTTCGATCGCTTCGTCCATGCGGTCTCTTGCTTTGGCAGTGGGAACGCCTTGCATGAATGCATCGGATGGCAACGACCCTGGGCCGACGCCGAACATTAGCCTTCCACGCGTATGATAGTCGAGCTGTCTGATCCTGTCCGCAAGGGTGTAAGGGTTATGATAGGGAAGAGATGATACACCAGTCCCGAATTTGATCGATTTCGTCCGATGTGCGACAGCTGCAATGAAAAGTTCCGGGCTTCCAACAATTTCCCAACCTCCGGAATGGTGCTCGCCAATCCAGACCTCGTCGTAGTGGAGCTGGTCGAGCCATTCTACCAGCTCCATATCTTGATCCAAGGCGATTGCCGGATGTTTTTCCGGAACATGATGGGGTGGGATAAAGGAACCGAATCGAATTCGAGAACAACTCATGTGGCGATCCTCTTTTGGTTGGAGCATGCGCTTCTGGTTATATAAAGTTGTATTGTATGCGCAGGGGTGATCAGCTCGATCTTTGGTAGCGTTGAGCGCAATGTTAGTCAAATGGTTTGACATTTAATGGCCAGTCTGACGGCTCGCCAACATAGCCTTGACCGTATTGGAGGAGTGGTTTTTGAAGCGACTTACAGGCCGTTTTGCGCAGCTAAAGAGAGACGGTGCGCGGCGCGATTGGCTCTATCATTCGCCGATAAGCCTGCACATGAGAGAGCATGCGCCTTTGGGCGGCCTCAGTGTCTTTTTGCGCGATGGATTCGTGTATCCGATCGACGGCAAAACGCGTGGCGGTCCTCACATCCTTTGAAGTAAATCCTGCAACATGCGGATCGACCATGTTTGGGCCCAGGCTTTCGTAAATAGCGCCAAGAAGCGGGTTGTGACTTGCTCTCCCGAGTGCGGCGTGCCACTCAAAATTGGCCTTAACAAATTTTTTTGCGCCAAGTGTAATTTTCAGTCTCTCCCGACATTCGTCCAACGCCATGAGATCCTTTTCGCTTCGATTGGCTGCGGCCAGCGCGCAGACGGTAGGTGCAAATGCTTCGAGAGTTTCCATCAGCGAACGAAATGGAATTTGCCTTCCGCGAACGAAAATATTGATCGATTCGCGGACCACATTGTTGCCGGGGACTATCGCACGACGTCCCTGGTTCCTGCCAACTGTTGTGGAAATCAGTCCTTGGGTTTCCAGGATCAGCATTGCTTCCCGGACAGACCCGCGGCTTAGTCCCGATTGTTCGACGAGCTCTCGCTCGTTGGGAAGTAACTGCCCTGTGCTGAACTGGCCGGAGAGTATCTGTTCTCGCAATGCGTTCGCGAGGACTTCGCAGCCTCGCTCGTTAAAAACTCTCTCAACTACCAAATTTGCACCTCGTAAACATCAAAACATTGGGCAATTTGACTGCATTCTGCGGCAGCGTAGTCATGGGCGCATGAGCCTGCAAGACTTGGCTGTCAAGAAGCGCGTGGCGCCAAGGCATTTAAGGAAAGTGAGGATGCAGGTATGTCTTGAGCGGGAATTAAGGCGAATTCAGAAACGCGTTTCGATCAATCGTCAACGATAGCGCAATTTTCAGTTCCAGAACATCCGACGCGTTTGTCGTTCGCCCGTTGGTGGAGGATTGGTTCGCATGCAGTCGCGTACTGACCAGACCTATTGCGCTTGATTGGAAAACATCAAATGATTGGACCATTTGACGTGATCGCATTGCTCGCATATATCCCAAGCCATTACACTGAAAACGAGACGAGAATAGGTTTGTCGTGTTGATGAATCCGCAGGCGGAGTGTGATCTGCTGCAATTAATGGAGATCGACCTGGTCCGTGCAGGCGGCGACCAACCCGCGATTTGGCGAGGGTCAACAGTTCTTGGCGGAGATGGTTCAGCGTTTGGGGGGCAGATGGCTGCCCAGGCGCTCATGGTCGCAAAAGCAATGCAGCCAGATCGCGCGCCGGAAAGCGTACACACACACTTTCTATCATCAGCACGCCCGGACACTCCGATCGATCACGAAGTAAAAATACTGCGATCGGGGCGAGCTTTCACCGTTTTGCGTGTTGAGAGCAGGCAGGGTGAGCGGCATTGCCTCAGTTCAACCATAACGCTGCACAATAGTGAAGGGTCTCCCGAACATCAGATGCCGATGCCTGCACTGGAAATCCCGGAGGCTTACCCTTTGTCGGATTTTGTCCCTCCGGGGACGTGCCCGTCGGTCAGGCAATGTTTCGAAATTCGGGAAGTGTCGGCACAATCGAAAGCGGAAGCGGGTTGTTATCCGCAACAGGCTTATTGGTTTCGATATAAAGGCGATCTCGGAAAGGATCAGGCCGTCCATAATGCGGCTCTGGTCTGGTTTTCGGACCTCAGCATGCCCTGGACCACAGACCTCGCCTACGATGAAAGGCATGGGCGGCGCGTCGGCGCATCGCTGGATCACACAGTCTGGTTCCACCGGCCTGCGCGCGCGGACGAGTGGCTGTATTTTGCCCAGGAAAGTATTGTTTACGCAGGCGCGCGCGCCCTCATGCGAGGGGTCTTCTTCACTGAAGATGGGTCACTGATCGCAAGTGCCGCACAAGAAACCTTGTTGCGACGGCTGTTCTGACACTGGCGCAGCAATTTCAGATCCGAACGGGTTAGGGGGTTCGAATGGAGTGGATGCTTAATACGGCACAGATCGAGTTTCGCGATCGTTTACGGGAATGGGTGACCGAAAACATTCCCAACGATGTCGCGCGTGAAGCTGAGAAGATCGACGGGAATTATCCCCACCACCTGTTCGAGCGTCTGGCTGAGGGCGGCTATCACGCGACTGCGGTGCCGCAGGAATACGGCGGGGCAGGGGCTGATTACACCACGCAATTGATTCAGTCGCGCGAGTTGTCGCGGTCCCTCGCCGGCATGATATGGATTTGGGGTTCCACCTCCTTTGCCGGCGCAAATTCGATCGGTCTTTACGGCACTGATGAGCAAAAGCGCGAGTTGTTGCCTAAAATCGCGAAGGGTGAACTTAAAGTGACCATCGGCTTTACCGAACCGGGCGGCGGAACCGATGTGCTTGGCACCTTGAAAACGACAGCCAGGAAGGTTGATGGCGGCTGGATCATCAACGGTGTCAAGAAATGGTGCACCTCCGCACATGTGTCAGACTATGTGTTGTTGCTTGTGCGAACAAACGACAAGGTCGAACGCAAACATCACGGTGTCTCGCTGTTCCTCATGTCGCCAAAGGCCAAGGGTGTGACGCTCAAGCCGCTGACCACGATGGGTATGCGCGGTCTCGGCACTTTTGAAATGACGATGGAAGATGTCTTCGTGCCCGATGACAGGTTGTTGGGAGAACCTGACAAGGCCTGGTACATGCTTCTGCCTACACTGACCAATGAACGCATGCTGCTGTTAGGCACTTGCCTTGGAATTCTTGACGGCGTCGCGGAAGACGCTCTGGCCTATATGAAAAGTCGCGAGGCTTTCGGCAAGCAGATCGGCGCCTTTCAGGCAGTCCAGCATCATTATGCCAATATCATCATGGCCCGCCACCAGACTGAGCTTTTAGCATTCGACACTGCGAGAAAAGCTGATGCTGGTATAGATACATTTCTCGAAGTCACAATGGGCAAGGTAATCGCATCGGAACATGCCGTGAATGCGGCAGACCTTGGGATACAGATTTTCGGCGGAATGGGTTATTCGGCCGATAATGACATGCAACGCTACTGGCGCGATGCGCGCCTGATGCGTTTCAGCCCGATCAACAACGAAATGGCGCGAAACCTTGTGGCCGAACATTTTGGTTTACCGCGATCATTCTGAACAACAAGTCGAGGAGGCCTGAAAGCATGTCCGGGTTTCAACTACAGACAGTCCATGACCTGATAGATTCAAACGCGGATCAGCGTGGCAGCGCCACCGCATTTTCATGCTACGGGCAGGTTGTTACCCACGCGCAGCTGGCGAACATGAGCAAGGCCGCAGCTCGCTACCTGTCCGGGCTGGGCGTTGAATTTGGCGACAGGGTAGCAATCTTCCTTCCTGTCGCTTCAGCCGGGTATCTGGCTTTGGCTCTTGGTGCAATGCGTCTGGGTGCGATCGCTGCCTGCCTCAATGCTCGTTTCAAAACCCGTGAACTCAATCACGCGATCGAAAACTCAGGCTGCAAGGTTTTGCTCTATTCTGCGCGACTGGCGGAAGTCATAGAAGCAAGTGGCGTATCGGAAAGAACGCAAGCACTGGAATTTGAATCGATCTGCCAAGATGGTGTGTTCGACACCACGAATGATCAGGTAACTGGCGATACGCTTTCAAGAGTTGGGCCCGACACTCCCGCCCGGATCATCTATACATCGGGCACAACCGCCATGCCGAAGGCCTGCCTGCACACGCATGGGGCCATGCTGCATCAGGCCAAGGCGGTGGCGGAACGCCTTCAATTAACCGAAAAAGATCGTTTCTGGACGCCGCTCCCTCTTTTTCATACGGGCGGATGGACCCCCTTTCTTGCCTCGCAGGCTGCGGGGGCATCATTACACCATGCAGGCTTCTTCGAGGCTGGCCCAAGTTTGCGGCAGATGGTGGACGAGGAATGCACCATACTCTTCCCCAGTTTCGAGACGATATGGATGCAGGTTTTGACGCACCCGGATTTTCGAGCAGAAGACTTCACTGCAGCTCGTCTCGTCCTGAATGTCGGGGTGCCCGAACGGCTTGCGCTGATGCAGCACATGCTCCCACACGTGCCCCAGGTGTCGAATACCGGTTGCACCGAGGTGGGCGGCTGGCTGTGCATTGGGAAGGCGGAGGACACGCTTGAATCTCGTTGCAACACGGCCGGCACACCGATTTCAGACATGGAGGCAAAGATCGTCGACCCTGAAAACGGAGAAGAGCGTCCCGACGGGAGACCT
>NZ_JBFWJQ010000109.1:0-8333 GCF_050253115.1 Syntrophotalea sp. | reverse complement strand
ACATCGTCTGCAGGAGGCCGATTGATGAGGAAAATTGAGGCAATTATCAATCCGTTCAAGTTGGATGAAGTTAAAGAGGCACTGAACGAAGTCGGTATTCAGGGGCTTACCGTTACCGAAGCCAAAGGATTTGGCAGACAGAAAGGGCATACCGAGCTTTACCGCGGCGCTGAGTACGTGGTCGACTTCATTCCCAAGATCAAGATCGAGATCATCGTCAAGGATGATATGGTCGCAAAAGTTATTGAAACCATCAGCGAGGCGGCCCGCACCGGCCGTATCGGCGATGGCAAGATCTTTGTCAGCCCGGTGGAGGAAGTTATCCGCATCCGCACGGGCGAAACAGGTGAGGACGCGCTGTAGGCCGACATGGGTTTTCGGAGCTTACGGTTATTTATTTCAACCGAGGTCAGTAAAAAGGAGCAATCGCAATGACACCGAAACAGGTAATGGAATTTATCAAGGAAAACAACATCCAGATGGTGGATTACAAGTTCCTTGATTTCGTGGGCGTCTGGCAGCACGTATCGGTTCCTATCTGCGAATTCAGCGAAGATGTGTTTGAAGAAGGCCTGGGGTTCGACGGTTCTTCGATCCGCGGTTGGCAGCCTATTCATAACAGCGACATGGCTATCATCCCCGACCCCAACACCGCCAAACGGGATCCTTTCATCAAGGTTCCGACCCTGAGCCTGATCTGCTGCATTTTCGATCCCATTACCAAGGAAGGCTACAGCCGCGACCCGCGTTTCATCGCGCAAAAGGCCGAAGCCTATCTGAAATCCACGGGTATCGGCGATACCGCCTATTTCGGTCCCGAACCCGAGTTTTTCATTTTTGACGATGTGCGTTTCAACTCCACCTGCAACGAGTCTTTCTATTGCGTCGATTCCAGCGAAGGTATCTGGAATACCGGCCGTGAAGAATTCCCCAACCTCGGCTACAAACCCCGCCACAAGGAAGGCTATTTCCCCTGCGCTCCCACCGACTCTCTGGTGGATCTGCGCAACGAGATGGTGCAGGTATGCCAGGAAGTCGGCATTCATATCGAGGCATCGCACCACGAAGTCGCTACCGGCGGCCAGTGCGAGATCGACTTTAAATTCGATTCGCTGCTGAATAACGGCGATACCCTGCAGTGGTTCAAGTACATCATCAAAAACGTTGCCGTGCGCAATGGCAAAACCGTGACCTTCATGCCGAAGCCCCTGTTCGGTGATAACGGCAGCGGCATGCACTGCCACGTCTCTATCTGGAAGGATGGCGTCAATACCTTTGCCGGCGATGGCTATTCCGGCCTGTCCAAGAACGCCCTGTACTTCATCGGCGGCATCATCAAGCACGCCAAGGCTCTTTGCGCTTTCACCAATCCCACCACCAACTCCTACAAGCGCCTGGTGCCTGGCTATGAAGCACCCGTCAATCTGGCCTATTCGGGTCGCAACCGCTCTGCCGCGCTGCGTATTCCCCAGGGCAACAGCCCCAAGGCCAAGCGCGTCGAATACCGTACTCCCGACCCGGCAGCCAACGGTTATCTGTGTTTCTCCGCTATCCTGATGGCCGGTCTTGACGGCATCGAAAACAAGATCGATCCGGGCGAACCGCTGGACAAGGACATCTACGGGCTTCCCCCCGAGGAACTGGCCACCATCCCCAGCGTTGCCGGCAGCCTGCTTGAGGCTCTTGAGGCTCTCAAGGAAGATCATGCCTTCCTGCTCAAAGGCGACGTTTTCACCGAAGACGTTATCGAAAAGTGGATCGAGTACAAAACCCAGGCCGAAGTGGATCCCGTCCGCATGCGCCCGGTGCCCCTCGAATTCGCTCTGTACTACGATTGCTGAGTTTTCGATCTGCAACAAAAAAGCCCCCGCTGTGTCGGGGGCTTTTTTGTTGCACTCGGCGCCATCCGCACGATGCGCCGGAGCATAAAAAGGAATTCATTTTAAAATGCTTCGTCCACAACGTCACCGTGGGTCGCCACCCCATGCCCGGAGTGGCTCAGGTTACCAGGGCGACCCTGCGGTTGTAGTAGTTCTGTCCATACCTACCTTCCTTTTACTTGGCTGCCCGATACTGCTCGTCGCTGACATGTTCCAGCCATTCCACCGATTTGCCGTCGAATTCCTCCTGAATCGCAATATGGGTCATGGATGTGATCGGCCCAGCGCCATGCCAGTGCTTCTCGCCGGGGGGGAACCAGACCACGTCACCGGGCCGAATCTTTTCGATCGGCCCACCCTCGCGCTGCACCAGGCCGCTACCGGCGGTGACGATCAGGGTCTGGCCCAGCGGATGGGTGTGCCAGGCCGTCCGGGCACCGGGTTTAAAGACGACGTAAGCACCCGTGGTGCGCGCCGGTTCTTGCGGCTTGAGAAACAGCGGGTCGATGCGTACCGTGCCGGTGAACCAGGCGGCCGGTCCCTGGATCGAAGCCTGTGAACCGTTTCGTTGTATTTCCATTTTCTGTTCCCTTCGTGGTTTTTTTGACAGACCCTCATCTCGTTCAATCGTTGGAACTCCTTTACGGTTATAAGGCTACTCCCCGGAGGAACAATCCGGATAGACTGATCCTTTTTAATTCTTGCCCGAACCTCCAAAAATAATCTGAAATATTGCCTGATGAAGAAGGGGTTGGTATTATCAAGACAACCGAAGCGAGGAAAATAGAATGCAAAAACAAGATGTTGGTGATGCCGGACTTGCATTGGATAAGAGCGAACCGCTCAAAGTGCTGGTGGCAGACATTGCCCGATGGACCACAGATTGTGATGAATTTCAAACACCTGTCCCGGGCTTGACCTTTTATCGCCATAATAAACCGACCGAACCGAAACCCGGCCTGGCCGAACCCAGTATCTGCCTGATTGCGCAAGGGGCCAAGAGGATACATCTCGCGGACGAAATATTTGACTATGATGCCCACAGGTACCTGCTTGCATCCGTTTATCTGCCGAGCTCGTATCAGGTCATTTCCGCCAGCCCCGAGGAGCCGTATCTTGGACTCGTACTGAAATTCGATATGCGCGAGCTGTCGCGCCTGATGATCGACAGCAATCTTCCCGCACCGCGCAACAGGGCTATCGATCGATGCATGTCGACAGGCGAGGTCACCTTGCCCCTGCTGAGCGCTTTTCAAAGGATTGTCGCTCTGATTGACGAACCGGAAGATATCCCGATACTCGCCCCGATGCTGCACCGGGAAATCCTCTATCGCCTGCTGGTGGGCGATCAAGGGGACAGGCTTCGCCACATCGCCTCCAACGGTAGCCGCAGCCACCGGGTGGCGTGGGCCATCGAGTGGCTGAAAACCCATTTTGCCCAGCAATTGCGGGTCGACGAGCTGGCCGGAATCGCCAATATGAGCGCATCGAGTTTCCACAGCCACTTTCGCGCCATGACCTCCCTGAGTCCGCTGCAATACCAGAAGCACCTGCGCCTGCAGGAGGCGCGGCGGCTGATGCTGGCGGAAGATCTGGATGCGACCAGGGCGGCCTTCCAGGTTGGGTACGAAAGCTCGTCTCAGTTCAGTCGTGAATACAGTCGGTTATTCGGGGCGCCGCCATTGCGGGATGTGATTAATCTGCGACAGGCGGCGGTTGGTGGGGAAGGGTGAGCGAATGAAAGGTTGCGCAAAACACCAAAGCAAGTAGGATCGGGCAAAAATCGAAGAGTTCCATGTATTTCTTGCTTCGCTGTAAGCCATTAATATTGGGGAAAGAAAAAAGCAAACTCCAAAACCACTTACAAATAAGGAGGCGCCATGCGCGACTTTACATTTTTCAACCCAACGAGAATCGAATTCGGCAAGGGCAAAGAAGCCAATATCGGGCTATACCTTAAAGAGTTTGGCGTCGACAGCGCTTTGATTCTGTACGGGTCGGAGCGGGTGAAGAAGAACGGGCTGTTCGACCGCGTGGCCGCCTCCCTGGGAGAGCAGGGCATTGCCTTTGTCGAGTTGGGCGGGGTAATCAGCAATCCGCTGATCAGCCGCGTGCGCGATGCCGTCAAAATCGCCAAGGAAAAAGACCTGCAGGCCGTCGTGGCGGTGGGCGGTGGCTCGGTGCTGGATTCCGCCAAGGCCGTTGCCGCCGGCGCGAAATACGTCAACGACGTGTGGGATTTTTTTGTCGGCAAAGCCGTGGTCGAAGCGGCCCTTCCCGTATTCTCGATCATGACCCTGGCCGCTACCGGCAGCGAGATGAACATGGCCGGCGTCGTGACCAATGATGAAACCCGGCAGAAATACGCCATCGTCTCCCCCCTGTTGTTTCCCAAGGTATCCGTCATCAATCCCGAACTGATGGCCAGCGTCCCCCGGGACTATCTGGCCTATTCAGCTGTGGATGTTTTTTCTCACTGCCTCGATCTGTATTTCTCCGCCAGCTACCTTCCAGAATTCAGCGCCGAACTCATCGAGGCTATCCTGAAAACCGTCATGCGCACCACGGATGCGTTGCTGAAAAATTCCAACGATTACGATGCGCGGGGCGAGTTCGCCTGGGCGGCAACCATGGCGCTGAATGGCAATACCTTCGTCGGCGTCGAGGGCAACACCTACGACACCCACATGATCGAGCATGCCATGTCGGCGCTGTACAATGTGCCGCACGGTGCCGGGCTGGCGGTGGTGCTGCCCGCCTGGCTGAAGGACATCAAAAATCAGATGCCGGAGCGGTTTGAGCGATTCGCCGACAAGGTGTTCGGCGCCTCCGGCGTCGATGCCGGCATCGACAAGCTGACTGAATGGTTCAGCACCATCGGTGCCCCTGTCACCTTCGCCCAGGCGGGGCTCTCCGAGGACGCTGTCGATCCCATCGCCGAAAATGCTTTTGGCAATGCCAAACTCTGGAAGATGGATACGATGTACCCCCAGGAGCGAATCTCCAAAATTCTGAAATTGGCCGTCTAGCCCGCATGAATCAAGCGGGCGAAGGGATTTGGAGTGAACGAAAACATCCATTGTTTTTCAACAGGTTAACTAGTATCCATCCGGAAACTCCGGATGGATACAGCGTAGTTTTCATATGGGAAACGAGCAATTTTTTGTTGTGGCAAGGAAATCAAGGGGTTGCGCGGAGGCGTACATCGGTACGCCGCACAAGCAAGCCTGCGGATTGACGCCGCCATGGCGGAAAAGGGCCGTTTCCGGATGAAAACTAACTAATTGGCTTGCGCTGTGTCGGGGGCTTTTTGTTGCACTCGCCGCCATCCGCATGGTACGCCGGAGCATAAAAAGTGATTCATTTTAAAAACGGCCGGATTGTCCTTTTGAAGCGACCATCGGGTTGACAGGTCAGCACCTGGTGTTATCTGGTTAAACAGTATCATCCGTAGGTCTTGGTTCCGTTTGCCTTGGGTCTGTCTGATCCGGCTGGGGGGAGAGGGAGAGGTGATTTATGAAAGTGAACATCAAGTGCTTTTCGGGTCTGTCCCAGGAAAATGTTTGCGATCATCATGGCAGTAAAGCTTATGAAATCGGGGAGATGGCTACGGTCCTGGACCTGGTGAAGAGTCTTGAGTTCAATCCCGAGGATATCAAGATTGTTTTCGTTAATCACAAGGAAGTGGAGATGGATCATGTTTTGAAAGAAGGAGACCAGGTGGCTCTGTCGCCAAAAACCGGCGGTATGTGATCACTGCGGCGAAGGGCCTGAGAACAGTTTTTTTGCGATGAACCTGCAAGGCAACCGGGATTGCCGGCATTTCCGTAACAGGGCAGTGCCGGCAAGTTTCATAATTTAACAGAAAGGGTTGCGGTGGCCATGGTATCGTCCTTCAATTTCCGGCACATTTTCGGAACCGAAAAACCCATCATCGGCATGATACACCTCAGGCCTCTGCCGGGGGCTCCGGGGTATCGGCCCGAGGCGGGCATGCCGGACATCATCGAGGCCGCGGAAGCCGACGCCCGGCGTTTGATCGAGGGCGGCATCGATGGCGTCCAGATTGAAAACCAGGGGGATCGGCCATTTCTCAAGCCTGCGCAGATCGGATTTGAAACCGTCGCCGCAGTGACCGCCGTGGTGTCGCATCTGCGCCAGCGGTTTCAGGTGCCCATGGGGGTGAACATTCATCTCAACGGCGTGAACCAGGCCCTGGCGATTGCCGCAGCGACAGGCTGCCAGTGGGTCAGGGCCTTCGAGTTGGCCAATGCCTATATCGCCGAGGCAGGGGTAATCGAAGCTGCCGGGCCCCAGGCGCTGCGCTATCGAAGGTTTCTGCAGGCGGAAAACCGGATCATGATTCTCGGCGATTTTCACGTCAAGCACGGCAGCCATCAGATCACTGCCGATAAAAGTTTGATTGCCCAGGCACAGGATGTGGAAGCCGCCCTGGCCGATGGTCTTATCCTGACCGGACATCAGACCGGCAGCCCGCCCCGAAGCGAGGATCTTGACGTGCTTCGCAAAACCATCAAGATCCCCATGCTCATCGGCAGCGGACTCTCGCGGCAAAACATTCAGGATTTGCTGCCCCTGGCGGATGGCGCTATTGTCGGCAGCTGTTTCAAGCTGCAAGGCGATTTGCGAAATCCCGTTGACGGTTCTCTGGTCGAAAGCTTCATGAAAACCGCAAGGATCGTGCGGGGTGACGCCTGAATGCCGGTCGGCGTTTTTCCTGAAACTTGTGCCGCTTTTACGCCAGTGGCATGATACGCGCGCCGATGTCGCTGGTTTTGCCGGCAAAGACGGAAGACAGCACCAGGATATCGGCCCCTGTCGCTGCGTATTCCGATGCGTTTTTTTCGTTGATGCCGCCCGCCGCTGCTATTTTTATGGCCGGATAATCCTTTCGTACCTTGTCGATGACTGTTTTGAGCGTCTCCACGGGCATTTTGTCCAACTGGATGATATCGACGCCGGCCTGGGCAGCGCGCATGGCTTCCGCTTCATTTTCGACTTCCAGGGTCAGTTTTTTACCCGGGATTTCATTGCGTATCCGATCGAGTGCTGCCCAGAAGCTCTTTTGGCTTTCCATGAATACCTGGTGATGCCTGAAAACCAGCAGGGATTCGGACAGCCCCAGTCGGTGGGGGTGCGCTCCGCCGCACAACACGGCCTTGATGGTGACTTTCTTTCCGCCGGGAAACGACTTTCTGGAGGTTTCTACGGAAATCAGCGGATTGACTTTTTGTGCAAGATCGACAATTTTTCGGGTGCGTGTGGCGATGCCGGAGACGTGTTCAAGAAGACTCAGGCAGACCCGCCAACCGGCATGCAGAGTTCGCGCATTGCCTTCGGCCTCGAAAAAATCGGTGTTGGGAGACAGGACGGTGCCGCTGGCGGTAATACGATTGATTTGCGCTCCCAGTTTTTTAAAAATGCGCGCCGCCTCCTCGGTGCCGCAGATAACGGTCGGTTCCCGGGTGGAAAATACGATTTTACCGGGTTTGTCGCCGATGCCGAGGGATTCGGTGGTCAGATCCCCATAGGGAATGTCGTCCTCAATGATTTGATCGAGCCATGCTTCGGAAAAATATGTCGGCATTGTAACACCTTTCTGGAAAATACCGGCAGAGTGGCGATCCTGGGGGATATGCCCCTGGTTGCCGGTTGTGAAAAATAAATCCTGCGCTGCATTACGTCCGGACGCCGGTTTGTTCCGCACGATATCGTGCAGGATATATAGCGCCTGCAAAAAAGGCAACACCGTTGACGGCAGATCCTCCGCCTTTTGACTCTCAGGGATGCCACATGGATGCCATGGACAGGGTTTTTCTGATCTGGGACGATATTACCCGTCTCGAAGTCGACGCGATTGTCAACGCCGCGAACGGTTCCCTGCTCGGCGGGGCCGGCGTTGACGGCGCGGTGCACTGGGCGGCCGGGCCGGGATTGACGGAGGCCTGTCGCCGTCTTGGCGGCTGCCCGGCGGGCGAGGCCCGCATAACCGGCGGCTACCGGTTACCGGCCCGCTATGTGATTCATGCCGTAGGGCCGGTCTACGGCCTCGACCCTGAACCCGGGCGACTGCTGGCCAGCTGCTATGAGAACTGCCTCAAACTTGCGGTGGCCCATGGCATACGGACGCTTGCATTTCCGGCAATAAGCTGCGGCGCCTACCGTTTTCCCGCGGAACAAGCCTGTCGCATCGCCCTTGCAACCATCTTTGGTTTTCTGCGGCAGGAAGCTTCCATCCACAAGGTCTATCTGGTAGTTTATTCAGCGGATCATTTCAGAATATATCAGGAATGCATGGCTGCATGGCGCGCTGCGCATGCCTGAAACCCCTGGTTTTCCTGCCTGTCCCTTTGCCCGGTCTGATTGTTAACTAAGCACGCTTTGGATGTTGACAATCCCGTAGTTCACTGTAAAATATCCTTTCCATGAAAG
>NZ_JBFWJQ010000108.1:0-8379 GCF_050253115.1 Syntrophotalea sp. | reverse complement strand
AGGTATCCTCAGATCGAATCGCAGCGCGAATGCATCTACAAAAGAGAAGACTATCGCTCCGATGTGAAAGAGCAAAATCAGAAGCTTGCGGACGCCGGTTTTTTGAAATGGCAAAGGAAGGCTCAACATTTTTTACCTCCTGAAGGATTGAAAAGCCTCCCTACCCCCTTCATGCAACCGATCACGCATCCCGGTCATTCCAGGACGCGATACCAAATCAATGAAGGCTTATATTTTCAGTATCTACATACTTAGAGAAATATCATACGGCGGAGCTTTGTCAAACGGCGCGGCCATCCGGTCACTGAAGAAAATGCGCAACGGATCGTGGCCGGCAAAACCAGTTTCATCCATCCAAAACCTGCCTTGCTGCAGCAGCGTCGCCGTTGGAGGCCTGCATCAAAATCTCACCGATACGGTTTGCCATGATAAACATGTCTTCTTCCCGCAACGTTGGATGAACCAGGAACATAAGCGAGGTTTGGTGCAGTCGCTGGGCAACAGGCAGAGGCGCAGGCGGGCCAAGGCAGGTTTTTGTAAAAGCTTTTTCCAGATAGATCTCTCCGCATACACCCGTCAGGCCGGGAACACCTCGCTCTTCCAAACAGGAAAGAATGCGTTCCCGGGTCCAGCCCGGCTTGAGCATCCGCGGCCGGAGAAAGGCATAATACTTGTAGTAGGCATGCCCCACATGCGCTGGCGGCGGAGTCAGACGCAAGGCCGGAAGGCCTGCCAGGGTCCGGGTGAGGATATGCGCGTTGCGCTGCCTTGTCTGCAGCCATTGGTCCAGTTTCCGCAAAGCCCGGCAACCCAGCGCCGCCTGCATTTCGGTCATGCGCCAATTGGTGCCAAAGGATTCGTGCAACCAGTGAAATCCCGGTTCGCCACGGCAGGCAGTAACGGCGGCAAAACTTTTGCCGTGGTCTTTATACGCCCAGGCCTTGGCCCACAGTGTGTCATCATTGGTGACCAGCAAACCGCCTTCGCCACCCGTGGTCATGATTTTATCCTGGCAGAAGGAAAACGCGCCCATGTCGCCGATGCTGCCCACCGGCTGCCCACGGTAGGTGGCGCCATGGGCCTGAGCACAATCCTCAATCACTTTCAGCCCGTGAGATCGGGCCAACTGCATGACAGGTTCCATCTCACAAGGCCAGCCGGCCAGATGCACGACGATAATGGCACGCGTGCGCGGCGTAAGAACCCTGGCGATCGTTTCCGCGGTGATGTTCTGGCTATCGGGATCGACATCCGCAAGAACCGGAACGGCACCGCGTGCAACCACCGCGCTTGCCGAGGCGATGAAGGTGCGGCAGGTGGTCACGACTTCATCGCCGGGACCGATGCCGAGAGCATGCAGGGCAAGCTCCAGGGCTACCGTTCCGTTGGCCAGAGCGATGGCGTGACGCACCCCCAACCGCTCGGCAAACTCGGCTTCGAACCGGCGGGTGACCGTCCCGGTCCAGTAATTGACCTTGCCGGAGCGCAACACCTGCGAAACGGCGGCAATGTCCTCTTCGTCGAACACCGGCCACGGCGGCATGACCCAGCTGCCGTCCATGCCCGAGGCACCTTTTGCATGCAATGTCATCTGCACTCCTTTGTACCCGGATCGGAATGTCCCTCTTTGCACCGGGCGGACCGCTCCCGGTCAAGATCGGTTTCCGCGGCGTCGGGATCGGCCGACACGCCTTCGCGTCGCAGCACCTGTAAAAAGGTTTTGATTAGAATTTTCAGATCCAGCCACAAGGACCAGTTATCGACATACCAGACATCGAGCGCCAGCCGTTCATCCCAAGGCAGGTAGTTGCGGCCGTTTACCTGGGCCCAGCCGGTAATGCCGGGCCGGACATCGTGGCGCATGTGTTCCCGTGGCGTATAATACGGCAAATATCGCATCAGCAACGGTCGCGGACCGACCAGGCTCATGTCGCCTTTAAGAACGTTGAACAGGGCCGGGAGTTCATCAAGGCTGGCATTGCGCAAAAAAATCCCCAGCGGCGTAAGGCGCATACCGTCAGGCAGCAGTTTCCCGGAGGCATCCCTGGCATCGGTCATGGTGCGAAACTTGTATAACATGAAAGGTTTGCCCCCGAGACCGGGCCGTGCCTGGCAAAACAGCACGGGACGCCCGATTTTCCACAAAACCCCGAGGGCAACAGCCGCCAGCAAGGGAGACAAAAGAATCAATCCCGGCAGAACACAGATCAGATCCATCCCCCTTTTGCAGACTGTCTTGATGCCCTGGCCCATGCCGACACCTCCTTCCGGCCGTCAATGCAGGCTTTTCCTGTCGATTTTACCGCTTGAGGTTTTCGGTAGCGCCTCCACGAATTCCACGTATTTCGGTACCATGAATGGCTCCAGGGTCTTATGGCAATATGCCTGCACCTGCATCTCACTCAGATGAGCCTGCCGCCCACAAACAACAAAAGCCTTAAGGGCTTTGCCAAGCACCTCATCGGGAACCCCGACAACCGCCGCCTCCGCAACGCCATCGAGAGCGCACAGGGCATTTTCGATTTCCTTCGGGCTGACCCTCTCTCCCCGGGTTTTGATCAAATCGTCCGTGCGGGATACAAAATACAGGTAGCCCTCCGCATCCCGACGGAACAGATCCCCGGTATGCAGCACAATCTCGCCATGCCGATTGCCGGGGCGAAAAACCCTGGCTGTCTCAACGGGATCGTTCCAATAGCCCTGCATTACATGCGACCCCCGAACCACAAGCTCGCCGACTTCATTCGCCGCCACCTCCCGTCCTGTGGCATCGACAACGAAAACTTCACTGTTCGGGATGGGAATGCCAACCGAATCGGGTTTTTCATCCAGCTTTTCCGGGGGCAGATAGGAAACCCTTTTGCACTCGGTCAGTCCGTACATGGAGAAAATCCGGACATGCGGCAGCATCTTCCGCAGGCTTCTGATGTGAGCCACCGGCAGCGCCGCCCCGGTATTGGTAAGATAGCGCAGGCATCTGAAATCGAAACGGGCAAGATCCCGCATTTGAAGAAGCATGGCCACCATGGTCGGCACGATGGGGAAGCCCGTAACCTCCTCGACGGCGAGGCGTTCCAGCACAACCCGGGGGTAGGTAAAGGAGTTTTCCAGCACCAGGGTCCCACCGAATAGAAACACCATCAGCAACTGATAAAGTCCATAATCGAAAGAAAACGGCAAGGTGTTCAGAACGATATCCGTCTCAACGTTTTCCAGATAGGTTGTGATACTGCGTGCGGCGGCAACCATATTGTAATGTGCCGACACCACGCCCTTGGGTTCGCCGGTGGACCCGGAGGTGTAGATGATCGTGGCCAGATCCCTGTCGATGACCGCTGGCAGCCGCCCGCCGGCATCGCTGTCACCGGCTACAAACAGATCGGACCATTGTGTAAACGAATCCAGGCGGCGAGATCCTTGCGGAGCCTCGCAAGGTTGTCCGTGATGGCACCAGACAAGGTGTCGCACTCCGTCCGCATCGGCCATGGCCTCCTCGATGACGCGTCTGCGGGAATCATGCGCAACCAGGGTCGTCGCTCCGCAATTGTTGAGGATATAGGCAAGTTTGGCGCTTTTCATGGTAACGTTGGGCAGCACAAAAACGGCACCGGCCTTGAGCGTGCCGAACAGAGCGATCACCGCTTCAACGGAATTGTCCAGAAAAATCACCACCCGCTGGTGACGGTCTACGCCAATGGAAACCAGATACCGTGCAAACCGGTTCGCAGCCGCGTCGATTTCCCCATAGGTCAGACGCAGGCCGTCGCAGACCAGCGCCACCTTACGACCATGCCGCGCAGCGGAATATTCGAGAAAATGATGAACCAGGTACGGATTTGTCTGCATATTTTCAGCTTTCTGCTGCCCTTCGATTCCGGATTCATTCCGGCCTCCCCACCGAAAGCCCTGCGGCCCGCTGCAAGACAGGTTTTTCAGAGGATATTCCGGGACGGGCATTTCCCATTCAGAAAACAGACCACATTATGGATGGAATCCAGATTCTGGGGGATCAGCTCTTCGTCGGAGATGGCAATGGAAAAGCGCTCCTCAAGAAATGTGACAAGTTCGAGAATCCCGGTCGAATCGATAATCCCGCTGGCCTGCAAGGATGTCATATCGTCCAGCCCGGCGTCGTCTCCGAACATGAAATTTTCAACGATGTATTTCCTGACCAGGTTTGAAGCATCGGACATCAACTCCTGTCCTGAGGAACCGGTACCCGCCGAAAAACCTTCTTTCATTTGTCCTCCTTTCGTCCATTACCGGGAAAACTGTTCTCAGCCCTGCCCCATGCAGACATCGATCTGGGGAACCGGCCCGACAAGAAACGGGGGCTGGTGCTGATAGCGGGTTGTGGAGCGTTTGATCTCGATATCCCTGAAAACCCCTTCGACCTGGGCGGCATCCAGCCCGACAAAGGGCGCGACCTCACTCGCCTGAATGCCGTTGTTTTTCGCATAAAGGCATAGGTCCATCTCCCTGTAGGGTAGCGAAAAGTAAAATTCATCCTGTCCCTGGCTCAAGGAGTAGGTATCCGTTGTCGGAGGCCGGCGACGAATGATTTCAGGCACGTCCAGGTATTCCGCCAGCTGATACACCTGGCTTTTGTACAGATGGGCAATCGGCTTGACATCGGCCGCGCCATCGCCTTGTTTAACGAAAAATCCCTGATCGTACTCAAGCCTGTTCGGGGTACCCGCTACGGCGTAGTGGCAACGGTCTGCATGATAGTATTCGAGCATTTTGCGGGTGCGCTGCTTGAAATTGGTGGCCGCTACAATCTCAAGGTAGGCCTGCAGAGGCAAGCGTCTCTTCATCCGCTGCCCTTCAGGGGTTTCCACCACAATGGAAAAAAAGTTGTAACCTCCGGTTTGTATCGGATTGGAAGAAACAATTTTGGATTTCCATCCTTGCCCGTATTCCGGCACCACCCTGCGAACCGCGTCCTCGTAGCGACGATAAAACCGAAGGGCTTCAAGCACCGGCGTAATATCTTCCCGGCAGGTTTCGATACCGTAATGGCGGGCCAGCAAACTGCTGAGCCGCAAGGATTCCTCGGCAGAGTGTCTTTCGGGCATTTCCAGCCCCAGGACACGGTCCGCGCCCACCGCCCGCACCACCAGGGCGGCCGTCACGCTGCTGTCAATGCCCCCGGACAGGCCAAGGACGAATCCCCGACGGCGAAGGTTATTTTTGAGAACCTCACGCAGACGCGAACAAATCGCTTCCACCTCCCCGGCCGGATCCACCCGCAGGCAATCCGGAGAAAACCGTCGTTTTTCAATCATCGCATCACCCTGGATGTGAAACCTGAATGTGCCGCCCGTCTTCGCGCACAAGGCGCTTCAGCGTGGCCGGCGCGGCCTGCAATCCATGAAAATCCTCGACAAACAGCTGATGGGTCAACTGGGTGGTAAGTATGCCGGTCAAAGCCATATTCTGGTTTTCGCCGGCGGCAACGCCCGGGTCCTTGCGAAAGTGGGACACAAGATGCGCTACGCGGTCGGGATGAAAATACCCGGCCCGGGAAATTGCCGCCTCACTGAGCAGTTCTGCCATCCAGGAGTCGCCGACGGTGTTGCGAAAAGCTTCACGGATGGGAGCTCGATAAGGTTGTTTGGGGCGCTGCGCAATGCTTCCCGGCAACAGACCACCAAAAGTTTTCTTGAGAATATATTTTTCATTCAGACCGTGCAGTTTCCAGTGGGCCGGCAGGCGCGCGGCAAATTCAACAACACGGTAATCGAGAAAAGGCAGGCGAATTTCAAGAGAGTTGGCCATGGCGACCCGATCTCCCTGGGAAGACAGAAGATAGTTGGAAAGGAAAATTCCAACTTCCAGCGTCTGTGTGCGGGAAAACAATTCCCGCTGAAGGAAATCGGCCGGCAGACCCGCGGCCACCCGCTCATAGGAATCGCAACCGTCCAGGCAACTGCGCAAGGCATCGGAAAACAGCGCTGTGTTGCGTCGTCCGTTATTCCATCGAAGCTGGTGCGAAAATAAAAGATTTGAACGATCTTCGGGCCGCGTGGCAAAAAACTGATAGAGAAAAGCCCGTCCACGGGACGGGTTGGTAAACACATAAGGGTAGAGTTTTTCGAGAAGGCGCGGCCGCAGGGTGGAGTCAGGCTGTCTTCCCCAGAAGTGACGAACCTTGGCTTCCTTGAAAATATTATATCCGCCAAAGATCTCGTCAGCTCCCTCCCCGGTCAGGACAACTTTGAAACGGTGCTCACGCACCAGTCGCGACAACAGGTACAGCGGCACCGGAGACGTGCGTAAAAGAGGCGTTTCGCAATGCCAGATGACCGCAGGCAGAGACTCCCGGATCTGATCGGATGACACAACAACGGAACAATGATCCGTTCCCAGATGCTTGACCAGCTGATCCTGAAAAACAGACTCATCAAACGCGGACTCCGCAAATCGCATGGAAAAGGTTTTGAGCCTGTTATTGAAATGCCGCGTGATAAGGGCCGTGACAATCGAGGAATCCAGGCCGCCGCTCAGATAGGCTCCCACGGGCACATCGGCCCGCAGACGCAGCCTCACCGCATCGGTGAGCAGCGCGTCGAGATGTTCCATGGCTTCGGTGAAACTGCCGTCCCACCTTTCGAATTTATTAAAATATGGCAGCGACCAATAGCGATGCTGGCTGACATGTCCGTCTCCGACAGTCATGTAGTGCCCGGGCAGAAGCTGTTGCACACCTTTGAACACAGTGCGGGGAGGCAGAGTTGTCCAGAAGGTGAAAATCTCGTCAAGCGCCCCTGGATCGATCTCGCGAGCAACTCCGGGGACAACGAACAGCGACTTTATTTCTGAAGCAAACGAAAACCGGCCGCCCTGTTCGCAGTAAAAAAGCGGACGGATGCCGAATCGGTCCCGGGCGAGAAACAATTCCCGCCTGCCGGCGTCCCAGATCGCCAATGCGAACTGCCCGTTGATTTTTTCCAGACAGGACGGTCCGTATTCTTCATACAGATGCAGCACAACTTCGGTATCGGTATCGGTTCTGAAACGATGGCCGGCCTTTACAAGCTCCTCTTTCAACTCGACATAATTAAAAGCCTCTCCGTTGTAGACGATCCAGAGAGAGCCGTCTTCGTTGCCGATCGGCTGCAGGCCCGAGGCAAGACCGATGATGCTGAGGCGGGCGTTGCCCATGGCAAAGTCCGGCGACCAATAGGCCCCGCAGGCGTCGGGTCCACGGTGCTGGATCATGGCCAGCATGCGCGGAACGAGCTGTTCGGACAGCGGATTGTGTTGCAACGTATTCAAAACACCCGCGATTCCACACATATAACCTGAAGTCTCCGATGGGATGGGAATCAACAAAATGCCGGCATTCCATGGTATTGGTGCCTCGGAAAAATATGCAAGGGTGTCAGCGACCCGTAGCTACCCGGCGCGGTAGCCCTCCAATGAGCCTTTCCGGACCCTTCTTTTGCTATGGCCCAGAAAATTGGTGCCGAGATACAATTCTTCAATTTTGAAACCCAGGCTGAGAAATCCGTTCAGCGCCGGGACATTTTCGTTTCGAATAAAAGTTTTACAGACCGATATCCCGCTATCCATGGCTTTTTTCAGCAAGAGATAGTTTACCGAGGAAAAAACCCCTGTTTTTCGATATTCAGGAAAAATATAAAGATTCTCAACCATACATTCATGTGGTTTTAAGGAGGCCCAAACACTATACATCTCGCTTGAAATTAACTCATTATCTTCACTTGTTATTAACCACTGCATTGAAATTATATCCGAAAATTTGTCTTTTGCAAAATAACAACCATTGAATCCTTTCTTGTAAAATAAAAGTCTTGACAGAATTTCCTTTCTTTCTGTTTTTGAATATTTCTTTAAATTGGATAGAATTTTTTCCCAATCTTCTTGACTTGCCTTTTCAATAAAAACATCACTCCTTATCCGTTTTAAAGAAACAATTCTGGATAAGTTTATCTTCAAAAAGTAATAGTAATCGATTTTAAACATTCGTTTAGCTGCTATTTTAAGAGCAGGAAATGGCCCAAGGTTATCAAGAACAAGGCTCAATATGCTTCGCTCGAAGTACATGGCGTTCTTTCCGGGCCGTACAGCCCATGCCGATAGCACCCATGTCAGAGATCCCGTGCACCATCCCTGAACTCGGAATGGTGACGCCATTTTTTTCGTATGATAACTACGCTGCTGTCCATCCGGAGGTCAGGGATGGATACCAGCTAAGTACGCTATTTCTAAGTGGTTTCTCAAGATAATAACGCGAGATGCGACCGTGTCAAGCAATGCAGGGGACACAAAGACAATAGCTGCGGGGAGTTGCACCATGCTGGCGTCGCATGTTGAAAGACGGTCAGGAAAGACAACCCGGGGTGAATCAGG
>NZ_JBFWJQ010000107.1:0-8401 GCF_050253115.1 Syntrophotalea sp. | reverse complement strand
GAACTTCTCCGTACGGCGTGCTCAGCAAGGCGTTACGGTTATCGAAAACCCCGCCCACATAGTAAGGGTAACCGCAGGAAGCCATGGACATTTCCGGCGCTTTTTGAATGATTGTGACTTCGGCATCGGGGTCGAGGCGCTTGGCCCTCGCAGCCGCCTTGGGACCTGCCGCAGATCCGCCGATAACAACAATTCGCTTCCTCTCCTTCATTGAGATGCCTCCTTTATGTGGTAAGGTTGAGGGAAAACATGCCAGGTCGCAAACAGGTCATTTCGACCTGGTTAATTCGTATATTCATATAATACGA
Organism: Syntrophotalea sp.; assembly: GCF_050253115.1. Lineage (NCBI taxonomy): Bacteria > Pseudomonadati > Thermodesulfobacteriota > Desulfuromonadia > Desulfuromonadales > Syntrophotaleaceae > Syntrophotalea > Syntrophotalea sp. The sequence continues at coordinate 8,093 of NZ_JBFWJQ010000107.1, read as the reverse complement.
ATTATTAGATATGGCAAGCAGTTTTTTCCTGTATACACCTTCACATCGACGCAAGATGTCCAGTCCGGGCCGGCAGGGGTAACTCTTACGCTTTGAGGATCTTCAGAACATGCGGCAACAACTGCTTTTTTCTTGAGAGTACGCCCTTGAGTTCAAACAGGCCGTCATCCAGACGCGGATAACCGATCCTGACCATCAATTCCGAATTGCCGGCCAACAACAACAGACTCGTGGCACGCACAATGTCCGTAACCAGCAACCCGGCAAGGTCAAGGGCGCGGTCTCGACATAGTTCCGTCAGGCTGGTGGCGATCCGCGCCCGTTTTTCGTAAAATTCGTCGAAACTGACCACCTCCACCTGACCGATGCCGAACTGCCTGCCTTCCTGGGAATACTCCTTGAAATCCGCAAGGATCAACTCTGTCATGCTGCCGTAGGCGGCCAATGCACTTCCGGCGCGGAACATGCGGCGCCCGAATTCCTGCGGGTCAAGATGGGCCAGTGCCGCCAGCCAGCCACAGAGGTCGCGGTCGCATTCCGTAGCTGTGGGAGATTTAAGCATAACGGTATCGGAAAGCAACCCCGCCAGCAGCAATCCGGCGGTTTGTGCATCCGGAACGATACCGGCGCTTTTATACAGGCCCGCAACGACCGAGCAGGTGCTGCCCAGCGGCTGGTTGATAAACCGGATCGGAGCATCGGTATGCAGATTGCCGAGTCGATGATGGTCGATAATTTCAAGGATTTCCACGCGGTCGGCCCCCGGAACGGCCTGACCAAGTTCATTATGATCCACAAGAATGAGCTTGATGGGCGGGGGTTGCAGCAGGGTACTTTTGGTAGCGACGGCAAGCACCTTGCCGCTGTCGTCAAGCACCAGCACCCCGGGCTGGCTGGAATCCAGCAGCCGATAACGCAACGTTTCCAAAGATTCTCCCATCGCCGCCATGGGAAAATCGGTGATCATAAGGCTGTCCACCGGCGTGGAGAGCCTTGCCAGGGATGCGGTGGTGGCGGTGTCGAAACTGGTGGCCAGCACCGTGACCCCATTCTGCCTGGCGGTATCGATAACCTCGGGACTCAGCGGTTGGCCGCCGGTTACCACCAGCAACCGCACCCCCAGTTTCGCTGCGTGCAGCTGGATGTCGTCACGGTCTCCGGTAATCACCAGCAACCGTTTTGAATCAAGCCCAGCCATACGCTCGCAAAAGCTTTTAAAAGCCATGGCCCCGACATAAAGATCAAAATCCTGAACCTCGCCGCAGAGATCGGCCGTGAACCGCTCGGCGTGCAGGCAGCGGGCCAGAACCGCAGGTGATGTCAGGATCCGGCGCATGCTCTGCTCCTGTCCGCCAACCAGGAATTTATCGGCGACCTGGCGCAGCGAGAGCATCCCCAGAGCGATGCCGCCGGAATCCACGATCGGCAGCAGACCGATATCGTAACGATGAAAAAGGTCGAGAGCCCAGACCAGCGGAGCACCACTCTGAATCGTCACGGCCGGTTGCTTGACGACATCCCCAACCCTCGGCACAACATCGGAAACCAGCTGCGGCGTTTCCGCGCCAAGCTGTTCAAGGACAAATTCGGTCTGCCGGTTGAGATAGCCGGCCCTGGCCGCCACGACCCCTTCGAGCCCTTGCCTGCTGCGCAAACGGGCATATGCCAGCGCACTGCAGACGGAATCGGTATCGGGATTGCGGTGACCCACAACAAAGATGGTGTCATTCATTTTCCGGATTCTTTCCCTGCGGATCGTAAATTGGCACGCACATCTCCCATGCCAATGACATTTTTCACCAACACCCGGTCGGGACGCATGGCCTTATCGAACCATATATAAAGGGTCCCATCCCCCGTGTCGAAAACCTCCGGATCAACCACAACCTTGACCACCAAACCTCCTGTCGGAAATCCGCCCTCTTTGGGACGATCCTTGTTCGCAAGGACTGATATATCGATTGCGGAAGGAGCCCCCTTGGCGAACGTCGGCACCTTACAGGAGGTACCGACCTCTAGGGGCCCCCAAAGCCCGGCCCGGAAATTATAAAAGGCCGAAAGGATATCGTAGGGATACGGGCCAGAACCCATGGCATGCTTTTTGAGCGGAGACTTTCGGCCATTACGCGTGACCTTTTCAATAACAAGCCGACGCGGATAATCGAAAGCCCAATGTTTGAGGCGACTTTTTACCTTGTCGCCACTGCGTCTGTACATGTCTGCATCAAAACTCACAGGTCGCAGGCCACCCTCATCGGACAGGCGCAATGTCGAAACATACCTCTGAACCCGGTTTCCGGTCAGCCAGGCGGCAGCCCCCATGGTCCTGGCTTCAAGAGTGGCTCGATAGGTTTGGGGTTGTTCGGTTTTTTCAAGAATAAAATCCCCCACGGCCAATCGGTCAAACCACAAAAAAGCGATATCGTAAGACAATTTTTCACCACACAAAGGATCCAGGGTTTGTCTTGAAAAAGATTTACCTGTTGGATCCGAAGAGTTGGCGCCGGCATTGGCGTCGACCGGCAGGCACAAACCAAGGATTGCAAGAATCCACACCAGGGTTTTCACTGTTTTTCTCCCGTGAGAGCACATATTCGCGATGGACGCCGGCCATCCTGGCCAGAGGTGCGGCAGTCTAATAAGGAACATGGGAAAAGTCCATAGCCATGACATGCGGAAGCATATTTCTTGACATGCACCCCCTACGCCACTACCATGCGCGTACATCATACCAGAAAACCCGTTCGCCCCCCCAGGTGGACAACGGGCGGAATATACCTATTTGCGGCAGAGAATATCGGAACGATGGTTTTTGACAAGACCCAAAATTACGAACGCGAAGCAGAAATCCTCAAAGTCCTTGGCCACCCCATCCGTCTTAAAATCGTCGCCGGACTGCTCTCGGAGACCTGCAATGTCAAGAAGATCTGGGAGTGCCTCGGACTGCCTCAGGCCACCGTATCCCAGCATCTGGCGCTGCTCAAGAACAAGGGAATCATCGAAGGGCATCGTACCGGCGTCGAAGTGTACTATGCCGTCACCTCCGATGAAGCCCGCCGTATCGTAAAAGCCGTTTTTGACCTGAGTACGCAGGCATGATACAGCTCGTTCTGCGCCCCGGACACGAGCGCCGCGTCCGTCGCGGCCACCCCTGGGTATTCAGCAATGAAATCCAGCCCCCGAGCCAGGACACGCTGCCAGGCCAGGCCGTGGAGATAGTGACGGCCGGCGGCGAATTCCTCGGGACCGGTTACTACAACCCCCATTCACTGATCGCAGCGCGCATTCTTTCCCGGCAGAGGCAGTGTATCGATTGCGTGGACTTCTACCGCAACCGCCTGCAAGCCGCCTTCGCCATGCGCGAGGCAATCTACAACGGTACCACCGCTGTGCGCCTGGTTCACGGCGAAGGCGATCACCTGCCGGGGCTTGTGGTCGATCGCTACGACCGGGTGCTGTCGGTTCAGTTTCTGACCCGGGGCATCGATTGCAGACAACACTTCATCCTGCAAGCCCTGCAGGACATCTGTGACCCCGAGGCGATCGTCGCCCGTAACAATGTCGCGGTGCGCGACCTGGAGAACCTTCCGCGCCAGGTTGAAATCCTTCACGGGCAGCTTCCCGACCGCGTCGAAATAACTGAAAACGGTCTGCGCTTCAAAGTCGATGTTCTTCAGGGGCAAAAAACCGGTCACTTCCTGGATCAGAAGGAAAACCATCTCGCCCTGCGGGACCGGGCCGCCGGCAAGCGTATGCTCGATCTGTTCTGCTATTCGGGAAGCTGGGCCATACACGCCGCCCGTTTTGGCGCCGCCGAGGTTATCGGCATCGACATTTCACCGGCGGCCGTGGCACTTGCGGAAGAAAACGCACGATTGAATTTCAAAGACGACACCTGCCGGTTTGTGACATCGGACGTCTTCGACAGTCTGCGCCAATTTAATTCCGGAAACGAGCGATTTGGCGGGATTATCCTCGATCCTCCAGCGTTCATAAAAAACCGCAAGCGTTTGCGCGAAGGGATCAAGGGCTACCTGACCATCAACCGGCGCGCGATGGAATTGCTGGAACCGGGAGGTTTTCTGTTTACCTGCACCTGTTCCCACCACATGGACCGGGAAACCTTCCTCGATACCCTGCGGCAGGCGGCTTTTCTGGCAAAACGGGAAATGCGCCTGCTGGAAGTTCGCGGGCAGTCCTATGACCACCCGGTGCTCTGCTCCTGCCCGGAGACCGAATATTTGAAATGTGTCGTGATGCAGGCCTGCGACTGATCCATTCTCCGCCAGTTTTACCCGCTCTTGCCGGCAATCCCGTAAATTACCCGATAGGTAGCCGGCAGCCTCCCACCGTCGGCAAACCTTTGGATATAATTTCCTTCGAGGCGTTTCATGACCTGTCGCGAAGCCAGCCCTCGGGGACGGCATCGGGAAGCGTTATGCGCCCCTACCCCCTTGAGGCACCGCAGCAACGAAGCCAGAGAACCGTGATACTCCCTCTCGACTTCCTCCCAAACCCGGAAAATTTCAAAGCCGGCGGCGGCAAGTGATGCATCAACCCGATGTTTCGATGGCATCGGCACCAGGTAATCGGGGGATTCCCGCCCCTCGCACAGCAGAGCTTCCCGGTAAGCACCCCTGAGTTCGTCAAGCGTTCCGTCTCCGAACAGGGCAAAGATGAAACTCCCGCCTTTTTGCAGAACCCGATGACATTCTCCGAAGGCCCGGGGCAGGTTTTCCACCCACTGGTAAGCCGACGCGCTGCAGACATACGCCATGGTTTCCGTAGCCAGCGGCAAGGCCGCGGCATCGAGATCCATGGCCCAGGCCCCTGGCAACCGCTGGCTTGCGGCGCGCGTCATGGCATGGGCGAGATCCGACACCAGGAGCCGCAAGCCCGGATATCTTGCCGCGATAAGTTCGGCAAGATATCCTGTACCGGTGCCGACTTCCAGCATCGGTCCCTTCGCGGCCCCCTCAACCTGTACAAGGTTCGCGACCTTGCGCGCAACCCGTTTCTGAACATCGGCACAATCATCATAACTGCAGGCGCTGGCTGAAAAATGGCGTTGAACCTGACGACGGTCGATAGCGTTCATATCAAAAAATCCGCCAGGATATCCGCGCAAAAGTCCAGCCTGCCGATGAAGGGAGCATGTCCGACACCATCCAAAAGCTTCCATTGCGCCTCAGGCAAGCGGCGGGCCAGATACTCACCGGCAGCCGGAGGGATGATGGCATCGCATCTTCCATGCATGATCAGGGTCGGCAAGCATCGTGGGGAGAGCTCGCGCAGGTCCGCGTCACACAGGGTGCTCAACCCGCCCAGACCTGCCGATGCCAGAGGCAGGGGAGCAAGATCGAACAGTTCATGCTTGCATGTCTGAATGAGAGGCCCCTGTTTTGTCTCGCCATCGAACTGCTGCAGGAAGAACCCTTCCAGAGCCGCTGCGGGATCGCGACGGAAGCGCCTGGACAGTGCATTTACCCGAGATGCCGGCTGGCCGTGCGGCCAACCGTCGCGTTGCACGAAGCAGGGCGTTGTCGAAACCAGTATAAGTTTTTTAAGCCGTTCGCCGAGTCGTTCGACCATCTCGAGGGCCACCATGCCGCCAAGGGACCAGCCAAGCAGGGCGATTTCCTCGGCCCCCGCCAGGTTCAGGCATTGTTCGATATCCGCCGCGAAATCCCCCAGCGCATAGCCTGGCCCGCCATGGGAATGCCCGTGCCCTCGCAGGTCAGGAGCGATAATGCGACGGCAACAGGACAGACGCTGCATGAGGGGCGAAAACACCAGGGAAGACATCCCCCAGCCATGCAGCAGGACAAGCACGGGGCCATCGCCCCCTGCTCGGTAACTGACGGAGCGTCCGTCGTCAAGACGGCAGAATTTATGAATGATCATGCCGACAACGCTTTCCGGATCAGGTCAGCCGCCTGCAGCAGTTCGCCGGGTTGATGGGTGGCCATGAGGGTCATGCGCAAACGGCAGCTGCCTTCGGGTACCGTCGGCGGACGGATGCCCTGCAGGAAGATTCCCTGCTGCTGCAACCAGGCGCTGGCGCGCACCGTGGCCTGCGGTTCGCCGGTAATGATCGGCAAAATCGGCGTGTTGCCGTCAAAACCGGTGCAGATATCCGGGCCGAGATGTTGAGTAACAAGTGCTCTGAGCTGTTCCAGCCGCAAGCGCAGGGATCGTCCTTCCTCGCTCTGCACGATATCCAGAGCCGCCAGCCCGGCGCCGACCACTGCCGGTGGCAGACTGGTCGAAAAAATAAAGGAACGGGCGCGGTTCAACAGGGTTTGGATCAAAACATCCGGTCCGGCCACAAAAGCACCGAAGCCTCCCAGCGCCTTGCCCATCGTCCCCATATGCAGATCGATGTTGGCAAGGCATCCGAAATATTCCCCGGTACCTTTGCCGCCTGCGCCCAGCACACCGGTTCCATGCGCATCATCCACCATCAACAGACAATCGTAGCGGTTTTTCAGGGCAACCAGTTCCGGCAGCGGCGCCAGGTCGCCGTCCATGCTGAAAACACCATCCGTGACGATCAGCCACTGCCCCTTGCGCCCCGCAGCCTCTCCGGCCATGAGCCGCTCAAGGGCCGCCACGTCCCGATGGGGATAGACCAGAGTCCGCGCGCGGCTCAGACGGCAACCGTCGATGATCGACGCATGGTTGAGCCGGTCGGAAAAGATGATATCCTCCGGCCCCATCAACCCCTGAAGAATGCCCGTATTCGCTGCGTAACCGGAATTGAACAACAAGGCTCGCTGCGTGCCCTTGAAACAGGCCAGCCGGGTTTCGAGCTGCTCGTGAAGTTCCATGCTGCCGGAAATAAGCCGGCTGCCACCGCTGCCGGTGCCATAATGTGCCGCGGCCCGGCTCTGGGCCTCGACCAGCGCCGGATGATCGGCCAGCCCAAGGTAGTTGTTGGAACAAAGCAGCAACATCTCGCGCCCCTGCATGTGAACATGGGCGCGTTGCGGACCGGTCACGGTCTGCAGGCGGCGCAGCATGCCGCAAGACGCCAGCGCCGCCAGAGCATCCTGCCAGCTTTTCAGGGACATGCCCTCCACCTTTCATCGGGCAGCATCCGGCCAACCCGATCGACCAGAACCGCCTGTTTTTCGAGAAAACGGTACAAACCGGTCACATCGGTGCCCGGGGCGAGAAAAAAAGCTCTGCCGCCACGATCCTCACCCCGAGGCTTGAGCAGCGGAAAACGCACGTAGCCCAGACAAGGCGCGGCAACATAACCTGCCGTGTAATCGGGATCATCCGACCAGCAAAGCTCGGCCAGCACTCCAGGGGCATGCAGCACTTTGGCCGCCAGCACCAACGCCTCTTGAACATGCGTGTTGTTCAATCCGATGGCTTGCAGCTCCCTGGCAAGCACGGCAGCGGCGCGTTCTTCGAGATCCATGCGCGACACCCGCACGCCGCGCGCCGCGTCGAATTCAAGACGCCGCCCGTCGAGGGCGTCGACCAGCATCGCCCCTCGCATACTTTCCCCATTCGGAGCAGCCCCCCCGGCCAAGGCCTGCATGGCACTACGTGCCGCCTGTTCGGAAATCCCCGCGCGAAGCAGTCCGGCCAGTGCAGCGTTTCTGCCCTGCGCCACCGAGTCGACGCCGACAGTGCGTATATCCGGCAATCCGATACGCATCAGCCTCGAGAGGTCAATTTCCTCGATGGTCAGGGAAATGCTGTCAGGCAGCCCCTTGGGATGGCCGAGCGCCCGTTTCACCATGCCGGCCGCGAGGCCATCCAGACAGTCGGCGCCAGCCAGTCTTTCGGCCCCGGAAATATGCCGGTCTCCACGGGCGGCACGCATGCGAATACTGAAAAGAGGTTCTTTCATGGAAAGGAAAATTAACAGTGAACAACGGGATTGTCAACATCCAAAGCGTGCTTAGTTAACAATCAGACCGGGCAAAGGGACAGGCAGGAAAACCAGGGGATTCAGGCATGCGCAGCGCGCCATGCAGCCATGCATTCCTGATATATTCTGAAATGATCCGCTGAATAAACTACCAGATAGACCTTGTGGATGGAAGCTTCCTGCCGCAGAAAACCAAAGATGGTTG
>NZ_JBFWJQ010000106.1:0-8405 GCF_050253115.1 Syntrophotalea sp. | reverse complement strand
CTACTACCGGCCTGTATATTTTAAAAGATCAATGTGATTTCATTATGTTACGCCGCCCAAGCAGGTGCGAAAGTTGAGTTATTATTCTGATAATTAATTATTGTCGATTTCATAAGTTCAATATCTTCATTTGAAAGTTTATTTTTCTTGTATAAAGATTCCTTGGTCACAAAAGGCATAACAAACTTGTTTTTAACATTTAAAAATTCTGAGATTCTTCGCATTTGGTCTTCCCCGGCATTACATAAATCTTCATAATTAACGATTACAAGTCGATCTCCCAGAATCGGCTTCAATTCGCCGAGACGTTTTACATGAGAAATCCAGCGCAGGGCACTTTTTTCTGCAATGCTCATTGTTACATAACGTTCCCTGTCCGCGACACCTATCCCCAAAAACGGATTGGGCAGAGGAAAAGACTCCCACTTGTCAAACCATCCGCTCACCCCCGCATGCTGCGTGGTGGAATAGGCCACGGAAAAAGGATCTCTTATGATCCCGACAAACATTGACCCGGGAATGTTTTCTGCGATCTTGTCGGCCAACCACAGGTTGGGATGGCTTTGGTCAACAAAGATCTTCGGCGAGGCAACCTTCATGAGTTGCTTATACTTTTTCAGAACACGCTGTATCTTCTCCGCATCCCTGCAATTGTTCAATGCCAGGTCAACAACATCTCTGAAAACATAGGGGTTTTCCTTGCCGCCCATAAGGTCGGTAAATTCCGGATGGCTGATCAGGCATTGGGTTAGAAAATGGGTCCCCGACCGGCCGGTGCCTAAAATAAAAAGACCTCTTCCCGAGGAGTTTTTGGCAAGTTGCGCCTTTATATACCACGACAGTTCTCTTTTTAACCTGTTAATGCTTCTCACGTCATCCCCCACATGCTATGCCTTGCAGCCTTACGCGGAAATTGAATTTCGGTGCGCGACTCCTTCAGTGATCCGGCGCGTTTTTTTAAATGTCCCGGGTGGCCACAGAGTACCGCTTGACCCCGGAAAAATCCATTGGCGCATAGTGTTTCTTGGCTCCTGCCCCTTCCGTCAGGCAACCTGTGTTTCACCGGCGATGCCACGGTCTCTCGATTGGCGTCATGGCGGCAAGAACCTCCAACGTCCGGCCGGCATTGAGTTCAATGGTAAACCGCTCGGCGCACAACCTGGCCCGGCTTGCCATGTCGAGGCGCCGTTCCGGTGCCAGACGGCCGAACCGGGCGATGCCGGCCACGATCTGGGGCATCAGCGGACGGAGCGAATCCAGGATATAGCCGGTTTCTCCCTCGGTGAGAATTTCCGAGGCGCCGTTGTTGGTGGTTGTCATGACCGGCAGCCCGCAGGCCAGCGCTTCCAGGCAGACATTCGCAAAAGGGTCGCTCAGGGTAGGCAGCACCAGCAGATCGGCATCGGTGTAGCAGGCCCGGGGATCACTGAGCGCCCCGCAAAACTCCACATCACGCGACACGCCAAGTCTTTCGGCCTTTTTTCGAAAGGGACGCGGATCGTCCTTACCCACCACGCTCAGGTGGCAGCTAATTCCCAGTGTTTTCAGCTCGGCGAGAGCCTCGATCACAAACCCAAGTCCCTTGCGGGTAAAGTCGTGGGAGACGAACAGCAGCTTCAGCGGCGCATCGAACGATCCGTGCGACGGCAGCGGACGGAACAGGCTGGTATCGACACCGTTGTACACGACCTGAATACGCTCGGCCGGATAATCGCCGCAGGCCAGCAATTCATTGCGCACCCATTGCGAATTGGTGATGATCACGCCGGTCTGCCGGGCATCTCGGATGGCGTTTTCCAGCGCCAATATGGTACGGTGGCGGGGATTGAGCCTTTCCAGTCGGTTGCGAAACCGTCCCGTGTAGCGCACATCCAGCCAGCTGTTGTGCAAAGGATCGCTGACCCGGAAGGCATCGGCGGGATAGGTGCGGCTCAAAGCGTAGACACGATCGACCTTCAGCCGCTCCAGGGCCCGCTGGCTGTTGTGATGAAAAGACAGATTGCGGGCAGCCGAGGTCCGGTTGCTCACCGGAATCGGCACATGGATCAGGTCGGGATGGATATCACGATCGCATTCATGCGCCAGCACCCACACCCGGTGCCCCATTTCAGCCAGACAGCGGCACAGGTTGGCGCAGTAGCGCTCCGCTCCGCCTTTTCTCAAACTGCATTCCTTGCGCACTACCGCAATGTTCATGTTGCCATCATCCCTTGCCCGGCGATGCGGGGCAGGAGGGATCGAAAGGAGCGAACAAGGCCTTTTCCAGCAGATCGCAAATCAGGTGCAGCACAGCGCCATGGGCTGTCTGGATATAGGGCGTGTGGTGTTCCTCAATGGTCAGGTTGAGATCCACGATGGAGGCGATACTGCCGCCGTCGCGCCCCAGAAGGCCGATGGTTTTGCACCCGATCCGGTTGGCGGCGGTCAGGGCGTGAAAAACATTGTTGGATCGGCCGCTGGTGCTGATACCGATCACAACATCCCGGGGCTCCGCGAGGGCCTCGACCTGCCGCTTGAAAATCTCGTCGAAACCGTAATCATTGCCCACCGCGGTCAGAATGGAAGTGTCCGTGGTCAGGGCGATGCAAGGCAAAGCCTTGCGTTCCATCAGAAACCGCCCCACCAGTTCCGCCGCAAAATGCTGGGCATCCGCCGCCGACCCGCCGTTGCCCATGATCAGGATCTTGCCGCCATCGCGCAGGGCTTCGCACAGCGCCTCGATGCTTAGCCAAATTTCCTCGGATTTATCGCGTCCGACCCGATCGATCACATCCCGCAATTGTTGAAAGTACTCCTGCATCGCGGTTATCATTACCGAATGTCTCCTTGGTTGTTGGTCAATGCAACCCGCCAATGATGGCGAAACAGTTGCATGCATTCCGCGCCTGCCCCGCTGCGTGAAAGGTCGCGAAGAAAATGGCCGATATCCCGTTCCGCCCGGGCCGGCGCAAGGCGCGGGTAGCGCCGGGTGCAATCCAGGTCCACCAGCCAGAAGCGGAGTTCTCCCGGACGGTTTTCACCGACAAGGATATTTCGCCAGTTGCTGTCGCCGTGCACGATATGCGCCCGGTGCAAGCGTCCCATGATCCCGCCCAGGCGTCGCAGATAAAGCCAACGTCCCTCGGCATCGAGTTCGGGCCATACGGCCAGCAGCGGGCGAACGCCCTCCAGAAAGGGGCACAGCAGGTAACTGCGACCAAGCAGACCGGCTTGCCTTTCCTCCAGGCAGGCCAGCGGTTCCGGTGTCGACACGCCGACCGAATGCAGCCATTGGCCTGCCCGCAGCGAACGCAGAGCCCGGGAAGCTCGGAAAACATTCTTGATCCGGTAAAAAGCCCCCTGGCAATCGTAACGTTTGAGCAAATAGGCCCGGCCATTTATCGCCACTTTGGCAAGGTGGCGGGGATTGCCCTCGCGTCCCGAAGAAATGCACTCTCCCCTCTCAAGCAGACGGTCGGGATCCGGCAACAGCGCTGCCCTTAAATCCTTCTGGCTGGGGGCATCGGGAAAATAGCAACGATACGTCCCGTGCCGCTCAGACATCATGGGTTTCGGCAGCGTCCGGCGGATCGGACGCCCCCCCTTCTGATTTCCCGAAACAACGTAAAAACCTGAGAAGGTATCCCGCTTTGAACAGATAGCACGGCGCAGTTTTCAGCATCTGTCCATAATAAGATCGGGCCAGGGCGTAATTGCCATGCAGATAATGGGCGCGAAACAACCGCAGGCAGCGATCGGCCCGATACCGGCTGCGCAACTTCATCTGGGCGGATGTCAAACGCGCCGCATCGAACAGGGCATCGACGCTGCGCAAGCCGGTTTCCTCGATGCGCCCGAGGTTGCCGCGCAGGCTGGCGGGATGACGGATTTTTTCGACCAGGATCCGCGCCACGGGTACCACCTTGCAGTTTGCGACGAGGTGGCCGAAAAAGGCCACATCCTCGTTGATATGAATGCCCTCCGGAAACCTTATATCCCCCAGCGAAGATTTGCGCACCACCACCGCGCCGGTGGTAAGGCTCCTGAGTTCCTTGCGCAGAAACCGCCTGAAATTTTCTGTCCGGCAGACAGCCACCTTGCCGGGCAGTTTATCCGAACCGCAGCCATCCTCGGCCATTGAACGGTAGCCGCCGAAAAACAGCTCTCCCCGCGGATGTTGCCGCACCGTCTGCCGCATCTGCTCTAAGGCCCCGGCCGCCAGCCTGTCGTCGGAATCGAGAAACCAGACAAAATCCCCACGGCTGTCGGCGATACCATGATTGCGGGCCGCGGCCGGCCCCTGGTTGTGCTGGCAGAGGTAACGCAGTCGCCCGGTGGGCAACTGCCGATAGCGTACGAATGCCTCGACCACGGCCCGGGTGTCGTCCGTGGATCCGTCATCCACAACCACAATCTCGTAGTCGTCTCCCGGCTGATCCACAATGGAAGCCAGGCATCTTTCGATGAACCGACCGTAATTATAGGTAGGTATGACAATAGACCATTGCATGGCAGCTGTCCGTGGCAAGTGTTCGGTTCGATCAAGGACGCGTCATCGCGTCGCCGGCAGCAGCGCGCCAACCACCGCCTTCTCCATGGCGCGAGCGCCCGACAGGATGCGTTGATGCACGCTCTGCCGATATTGAGCGTTTTGCAGCAGGGATGTCAACTGTTCAAGACGCTGGCGGCGCAGACGCCGATCTTCGAGTTCTTCGGCGTACACGTAATATTCCAACGCGTCATTCATGCCGTAGAACACCTGACGTTTATCACGCCAGGCAAACCTGCTGCCGCTGTTGATGTTATCTGCATCCGCGACCAGGGCCTGACCGATGCAGACGGCCGGCACCCCCAGCCGCCAGGCGTTCACGCAGACATGATAGGTATCGGAAATGACCAGCTGGTAGCGTCCCAGCATCCGGTACAGATCGCCAGGGGTCGGCGGCGCGGTGTGGGACAGAACCTCCATGCCGGGAAACCAGAACCGGATTTTTTCACGCATGCGGCCAAACCCTTTGGTCAACCCCCAGGGCAGCCATTGGCCGCGCACTCCCAGCCGGTTGCACAGCTCCCGGGCAAAACGGGCCATAAGCGCCGGGCGGCATTTGTTGCGTCCGAAAAAAATGCCGGCCCGGCCAGCGCCGCTTGCAATGTCCGCGTGCCAGTCGCTGCACGGCAGCGCTTCCAGATCTTCGGGCAGCAGCAGCAGGGAACAGTCGCACCCCAAATAATTCGTGGAATAATCATCGCGCAATTCGGATATTTTCGCCGCCGAATATACATCGCGCATGCGCACCGCCGCCGCCTGCCGGAAAAACCTCCGGACTTCGGCGCCATAACCGGCATCCAGATAATGCTCGGGACGGTTGAAAAGCAGATTGCCGCCAAAAGCCATGACTTTGGGCCAGATCTCCGCCGGAGCGTGCCGCAGGAAATAGTGATCCCTTACCCAATCCAGCGCTGCGCCGGCATTGGTGGTTACACCGATTTTGACCAGTCGCCGCGCGGCGGACTGATGATAATCGGCACTGTGCAGAAAATCCCCCCAGAAGACGATTTTGTCACTGTGGAAGATTTCCTGCAGATGTTGACGCAACCCCCTGTAGGCAAAGGGCAGGCTCTGGCGGGCATGGATTTCGGCCTGCAGCGCGCGATCGGCACGGGCGTGCAATTCGTCGGCGGTGTAGAGTTGATAATAAGCCACCCGCTCGGCAAATCCATGGCGGCGGCTCAGAGCATGAAAAGCGAAATCGACGCTCGCCATGCCGGGATTGGGCCGGGGAGCCGGTGCGCAGATGACACTGATTTTTGGCATGGTCCGTTTCCTTTGCCGACGCCTCCGGGATCAGGCTATCTCTCCGCGACGGCGCCGCCGGGCCAGAAGTTTGACATCGTGACGGGCGATGCGTGAAGTTTTGGCCAACACCGCCCGCACCAGTTGTTTTTCCTCGAAGCCCAGGGTAGAACACCCGAAATAGGCATGCAAAAAACGCATTCTGTCGGTGCGGCTGACACCCGGGACACGGCTGGCGGCGTAATTGAGCTGCGCCAGGTCCTTGATACAAAAATGCCGGGCACGCCAGGGACGATGCAGAACACGCTGCAGGTCGATCAGGTGCAAAACATCGCCGGGACCAAGGAAAACGTGGCTCAGATAAAAATCCTGATGATACAGCCCATGGCCATGCAGCCGCCCCGCAAAGGCCCCCAACTGGCGAAAAATGCCGCGTTTGCGAAACCGCGCGGCAGGCGACGGCAAATCAGGCAATTCCTTGCCCAGCACCTGGTCCAGCGGCTGGCACCGGTACAACTCCTCCGTCACGCTGAAAGAGCTGGTTTCAAATCCCCAGAAGGGCCGTTCCCCGAAAGCGATGGGCACCAGGGTCGACACGCCGGATTCCCTCACCCGCGCAATATTGCGCCACTCCCGAAGCGCGCCGCGAACCGGGAGCCGCAATCGCACCAGCCCTTTGAGGAATTCAACCCAATGAAAACGGTTGCGCTTGAGATAGAAAGCCCGCTCTCCAATGGCAATGCGCACCGTGGACCGTCCCCTTTTATGGCAGACGCGCCGGCCTCCGGCATAATCCATGAAGTCCCTGAAGCTGCGCAGTCCGGCTTGTTCGAGCACGGGGCGGGCGTCCGGGATGATCGTCACCCGTTCTGTTGCTGGCGGCGTCATTGTCCTGTCCTTTAAAAGTACCGGGCGCGACTTAAACGCCCCCGACACTGGTCTTGTACCGCCATGGCTGCCTGGCAGGGCATGGCAGATAAATTCACAAACGCAAAACCCGCGCTGGGTTTCCGAAAAAAATCACCCGTCTTGAAGGAGGTATTCGTACATCCGGACCACAGCGGCGGTATTGTTTGGCTGATTGTAACGCTCCAGAATCCTGGATCTCAGAACGGGGTCGATGTTTCTCCCGCATTCATATACCCTGGTCATGGCTTCGCACAAAGCTCGGCAATTTTTTTCCTCGACAACAATGGCCGTTGCTTGATCCCCCCCCAGAACAACCTCCTGCATACCGCCTGAATCGGTCACAATAACCGGCAGACCGACAGCCACGGCCTCAAGAATGGAAACGCCGAACGATTCCGCCTGCTTCGTTTTATGATCCGTTATGGACGGTTGCACATAAAGGTCATGTTCCTTCAATATCGCCGGTATCGATTCATGCGGCACACTCTCCAGGACGGTAACCTTGTCCTGCAGGCCCAGGTCGTTTATCAGTTGAAGGAGGGCCGGTTTTCTTTCCCCGTATCCGACAAGGGTCAGCGCAACATCACAGTCAACCCGGCCCGAAAATTCCCTGAAGGCTTTTATCAGGTAATCCTGCCCTTTCCATGCGGTAAAACGGGCGATATTTATGATCTTGAAGGAAGAATGCCCGTCATTTTTTCTGACACGGTAAAATCCGTTGAAATCGCACCGAAAACCATTGGGATTGACAACGATTTTATCGGGTTGAATGCCGAAATTCGAGACTGCAAGGTTTTTAAGAAATAAAGTAGGCGTAGTGAATGCGACTTTTTTCTTCAGGGAAGTTCTTTGTATTTGAGACTTATACGACGCATCCTCAAAAGGTGTTTTTAAAACATCGGTCCCGTGAAAGGCAATGAGCAGCGGAAGATCGATTTTTATTTTATCGAGAATCGAGGCTACATAAAAGCCACTTTTTCCAAAATGGCAATGAATCACATCAGGGGCGAACTTCCGAAGGATTTCCTTCCAGACCTTTGTGGAAAGGGCATATTTGTAGTATCCGTGCTTTCGAAGAAACCGCTGCATCTCACGATAAAAAAAGGATTTCTTTTCGGATAATTCGAATACGGGAGCAAAAGGCCGCCCTTCGGCATTAACTCTTTTATGTGTTACTACAAAATTCTCAATCCCCCCGGATTGAAGATCAATGATCTGATTGTAAACAAAAGTCTCCGAAAGGGGAGAAAACTGCTTGACGTAATGCAGAACCCTCATGGTTTCCCCAGTGTTGTCAAACTCCAGTCAAAATGTGTGTGAATGCAGGATCGCACTATGAAAAACAGTGAGTTTGTTTAAACATTCATATTATTGAAAATAAACTAAACCTTGAGAAGACCAAAGACTTTCTTCCGGTTACGCCAGGTCAAAAGGACCAGAAGTTTTAAAAACCCGGGATTGAAATTATTGGCCTCCAAACATGCAACAGTTGCATTTTTACGCTGATGGCACGTCATCAGGCGGGAATGCTTTTTGTAAAACTGTATCACTCCTATTCTTCGGGCTTTTGAGTTGGAAATCCTTTCTCGTTCCGAAGACTTGTCACAATAGTAGGTCTTGGCGGATATCTGCAGGGCTTTTCCGAATTCATCAAGGATTCTAACCCATAAATCATAATCCTGCCGGGCCCGCAATTTGATATCAAATCCGCCTACTGCCATTA
>NZ_JBFWJQ010000105.1:0-8609 GCF_050253115.1 Syntrophotalea sp. | reverse complement strand
CGATGTCCCGCCGCTTAGTTCTAGAGACTTAGCAAACCTAGAACCAACTTTTAAATTAGCGTAAAAACAATGCCTTGGATGTTTTCTGAAGAGGAAATGAAAGAGGGGGTGCCTAAAAAACAGGCGCGCGTGCCGCAGTAGCGGGCGATGGCAGATGTCATGAAAAAAGCCCCCGTTGAAACGGGGGCTTCAGCTTGCGTGTCTATGAAATGGGTGCGAATCAGAGCATTTCGATCCAGTTATGGGTGTCGGGCTCGCGGCCGTATTGTATGCCGGTCAAAGCCTTGTAGAGCTTCATGGTCAAGGGCCCCATCTGGCCGTCGCCGATGGTTACGGTGCGGTCCCTGTATGTCAGTTGCCCGACGGGGCTGACCACCGCTGCGGTGCCGGTGCCGAAGGCTTCGGCGAGGCGTCCCGATTCGGCGCCGTCGAGCAGTTCGTCAACACTCATGGCCCGTTCTTCCACAGTGTAGCCCATTTCGGCGCCAAGCTGCAGGATGGAGCGGCGGGTGACGCCGTTGAGGATGGTGCCGTGCAGCGGCGACGTGACGATTTTTCCGTCGTACAGAAAGCAGATGTTCATGCTGCCGACTTCCTCGACATATCGGCGTTCCACGGCATCGAGCCACAATACCTGGTCAAAGCCCTTGGTGGCAGCCTCTTTGGCGGCGAGCAGGCTGGCTGCGTAGTTGCCACCGCATTTTACTTCGCCGGTACCGCCCGGGGCGCTGCGGACGAACTGGTCGGAAATCCAGATCCTGACCGGTTTGAATCCGCCTTTGTAGTAGGCACCCACCGGGCAGAGGATGATGTAGCAGAGGTATTTTTCCGATGGCTTGACACCCAGGACCGCTTCCGTGGCGATCATGGTGGGGCGGATATACAGGCTGGTGCCCTCGCTGTGGGGAACCCAGTCGGCTTCCAGTCGGATCAGCTTCCTGATGGCTTCAAAAAAGAACTCTTCGTCGACGGGAGGCATGCAGAGGCGGCTGGCACTCTGATTGAAACGCCGGATGTTGTCTTTCGGGCGGAACAGGGCGATACTGCCGTCCTGCCGTCGAAAGGCCTTGAGCCCTTCGAAGATTTCCTGGGCGTAATGAAATACCAGTGCAGCCGGATCGAGCGTAAACGGCGCATAGGGCTGGATACGGGCCGAGTGCCAGCCGCGTCCGGCATCGTATTCCATGACGAACATACGATCGGTGAATTGGCGGCCGAACACCAGCTTGGATTCGTCTTCGATGCGGGGTTTCGGCTGAGTGACAGGCTGAATTTCGATATCCATGATGCGCGTCTCCGATCCGGTGGAAAATCTTATGCCAAAGCACCTCGTTGCTTTAGCATATTTAAACTGTTGCTGGCAAGGAGTTTCGTGGCGTCAAAATGGTGTTGGGCCGGATCGGCGGGGGTCAGTTTTTCAGCCCGAGAAAAGCGAGGGTTGATTCCAGTGTCCGGTTGACGATCTGCTCGCTGTCCACGCCTGCTTCGGCGAGGATCGCAATGGCCTGCGTAAAATTCCCGACGTTCTGGGCAATATGTGAATCACTGCCGATGGCCACGGGGCAACCGAAGCGGGCGCACAGGCGCGCGATCAGTCGGCAGTTGTCGGCACTGCCAAGGCGGCTGGTGATGAATGACGAGTTGTTGATTTCCAGAGCCGTGCCGGTAGCCGCGGCCTGACGCGCCACGGTTTCGTAATCGAGTGGAAAACCCGGATTCCCCGGGTGGCAGATGATGTGGATGCGAGGGTTTTCCATCAGGGCCAGAACTGCCCGCGTGTTGGCTTTGCAATCGCTGGGTCCGAAACCGCAGTCGTGGTGGAACCCGGCCAGCACCACATCCATTTTGTCCAGCAGGCGGTCGCAGAGATCCACCCGGCCGGGGCCGACGATGTTGGCTTCCACGCCTTTGATGATGCGTACCCCTGACAGATAGTCGGGAATCATGTACAGGCATTCGAAATGATAAGGATGGGGGGCTGCCGGCATGGCCGGTCCGTGATCGGTCATGGCGACGCCGCGCAGGCCGCGTGCCGCGGCTGCGGTGGCGATTTCGCCGATGGTGCTGTAGGCGTGTCCGGAAGCCAGGCTGTGAACGTGGAGATCGACTTCGGCGTTTATCGTTGCCGTCATGGGAATCCTTTGGCTGTTGCAAGCTGTTTTTGGGACGGGATGCGAAGCGACATGTTAGCATGTCGCCTTTGTGGGCACAATTACCCTGCTCCGATCGCGGGTGCCTCCCCCTTTTGTTGTTTCCCGGCGCAGGTTCGTGTTATAACAACCCTTCTTTTGGCCTTTCAAGAAAAAACATTCATCCCGAACGGGGTTATTTGCATATGAGTCTGGAAGATTTACTGCACGAGGTGAGCCGCCCCGCCCGCTATCTGGGCGATGAACTCGGCAGCGTGCGCAAGGACTGGCAGAAGGTCGACGTCAGCGTCGCCCTTGCTTTTCCCGATGTTTACGAAGTCGGGATGAGTCACATAGGCCTGCCTCTTCTCTATCGGGTGGTCAATGATCTCGACTGGGTTCTGGCCGAGCGGGTGTACGCCCCCTGGCCCGATCTCGAAGCGCTGATGCGCTCCGCCGGTAGGCCGTTGGCTTCCCTGGAGTCACAGCGCGGGCTGGCGGATTTTCATATCATCGGTTTTACCCTGCAGTATGAATTGTCGTACAGCAATGTTCTGAACATGCTTGACCTGGCCGGAATTCCGTTGCGGCGGGAGCAGCGGGATGCCTCTTTCCCGCTGGTGGTGGTCGGCGGGCCGGGGGCGTTCAATTGCGAGCCTCTGGCGGATTTTGTCGACTGTGCGGTGATCGGCGACGGCGAAGAAGCCATTGTGGAGCTGTGTGAAGCGGTGCGGGCTTCGCGCCGGGCAGGTGAGGACCGGACGGCTTTGCTGTTGCGGCTTGCCGCCATTGAAGGCGTTTATGTCCCTTCTCTGTATGATGTCCAGTATGACGATGTCGGGCGCGTGGCCTCTGTCCGTTCCCTCGGGGGCGCTCCCGCCCGGGTGCGGCGCAGGATCCTGCCTGATCTCAACGTCGACGGTGTGCAAGCGCGACCGCTGGTTCCGTTCATGAATGCCGTGCACGATCGGGTTACAGTTGAGATTGCGCGAGGTTGCACCCGCGGCTGCCGCTTCTGCCAGGCCGGCTTCATCACCCGGCCGGTGCGCGAGCGCGATCCCCGGCGGATTGTCGATCATGTTGCCGACGCTCTGGCCTGCTCCGGGTATGAGGAGGTTTCCCTGTTGTCGCTGTCGGCGGGGGATTACAGTCAGATCGGCCCCCTGCTCAAGGGGCTGATGGATCGCTATCACCAGCAGCGGGTGGCCATGTCGCTGCCGAGCCTGCGCGTCGGTTCGCTCACCGGCGAGTTGATGGAAGAAATCCGCAAGGTGCGCAAGACCGGTTTTACCCTGGCTCCGGAGGCCGGCAGCGAACGTCTGCGCCAGGTGATCAACAAGGGGATCACCGAAGAGGACCTGCTGCAGACGGCGCAGCAGGCTTTCGGTCTCGGCTGGCGAATCATCAAGCTTTATTTCATGATGGGGCTGCCGACGGAAACGGAAGAAGATCTTGCCGCCATGGTCACTCTTGCGGCGCGGGTCAAGCGCGCCGGCAAGGGGACCCAGGGTGGTGCGGATGTCAATGTATCGGTTTCGACCTTCGTGCCCAAGCCGCACACGCCTTTTCAGTGGGAAGCGCAATTGGGGTTGCAGGAAACGCTCGACAAACAGGCCTGGCTGCGCGATGCGCTGCGCAGCAAAAAACTGCGGCTCAAGTGGCACGAAGCGCAGATGTCCTTCATGGAGGGGGTGTTTGCCCGCGGCGACCGGCGCCTTGGCCGGGTTCTGGAGCGGGCGGTGGCGCTGGGCTGCCGGTTTGACGGCTGGCGGGAGCATTTTCATTTTGACCTCTGGCGGCAGGCTTTTGACGATTGCGGGATCGATCCGCAATGGTATCTGCGCGCACGCGATGAGGACGAGATTCTGCCCTGGTCGCATATCGACTGCGGGTTTTCCGAAGGTTTTCTGCTGGCGGAAAGGCATCGGGCATTGCGCCTGGGCTACACGCCCGATTGCCGTTCGGGACAGTGTTCCGGTTGCGGTGTCTGCGATTTTGCCAGCATCAGGCCGCGGGTTGCCGCAGCCGACCTGGTGCCGGAGCCTGTCGAGCGAGGCGTGCCGGAGAACTCCGCACCGGACAGTCCGGAAGAACTCTGCAGGGTCCGGTTGCGGGTGCGGAAGCAGGGGCGGGTGCGGTTTGTCGGGCATCTCGATTTCATGTCCCTGATTCACCGCGCGGTGCGGCGCGCCGGTTTGCCAGTGCGTTTTTCCGGGGGGTTCCATCCCTCCCCGCAGATTTCTTTTCCCGATGCGCTGCCTACCGGAGTGGAAAGCGATGCGGAGATTGTCGATTTGAAACTCTGCCGGCACCGGGAACCCGAAGAGGTTCTTGCGGCCATCAATGCGCAACTCCCTCGCGGGGTGGAGGTGCTGGCCGCACAGACCGTTGCCTGGAAAGCCGCAGCTCCCGCCGTTGCCATTCGCAGTTCCGTCTATCGGGTGCTTTTGCCGGCGGGCGCGTCTGATGCTCTGCCGGAGCGTGTCGCCGCTTTCCTGGAGCGGGAAGTGCTGGAGGTCGCGCGACTGAAAAAGGGGCGCGAGCAGATCCTCGATCTGCGGGCGGCTGTCGAAGATCTGCGCATCGAAGACGGCAGCTTGTGGTTGCGACTGACAAAAGGCAGTCCGATGCCGCTGCTCGCCTGGCTTCTCGACATTCCGGCCGCGCAGGCGGCCCACCTGCCGGTTCGCAAGGTGGCGGTGGTGCTGGACGGGGAAGCCGATTCCGGATACATTTGAACGGTTTTCGCGGAAAGCAAACAGATTCCGTCGCAACCGTGATTGTTGGCGCCAGCGGCCGTTGCCGTGTCCTTCGATCCTGACAGCTGCCAGGCCCGTGGAATGAATGCGTTCAAGCAACGCCGGACTGCCGCTGTTGGTCCCGGGCCGGCCCAACAGAGAGAACTCGTGCCAGGAGGAGCCATGACCAAAGACCTGGTCATTAATACTACATCCCATGAAACCCGCGTCGCTCTGCTTGAAAACGGGCACATCGCCGAATTGTATATCGAGAGAACCCGTGAGCGGGGTATCGTCGGCAATATTTACAAAGGCAAGGTGCTGCGGGTGCTGCCGGGCATGCAGGCCGCTTTTGTCGATATCGGCCTGGAAAAAGCGGCATTTCTTTACGTGGCCGACGTTCTGGGGCAGATGCAGGCCCTGGAGCGCTATATTGACGAGGGGGAAAACGAGGCCGGTCTGCCCGAGGAGGATGGGCGGGAGACGACCGCTCTGCCGCCGATCGAGGAGCTTCTCAAAGAGGGGCAGGAGGTGCTGGTGCAGGTTTCCAAGGAGCCAATCGGCACCAAGGGGGCCCGCATTACCGCCCATATCTCTCTGCCCGGCAGGCATCTGGTCTACATGCCTACCGTCGACCATGTCGGCATTTCCCGCCGCATTGAAAACGAGGAAGAAAAAGAACGCCTGCGCAGCCTGATTGAAGAGATTCGATCGCCAGGGTCCGGCTTTATCGTGCGCACCGCCGCGGAGGGCAAGAACGCCGAGGATCTGAGCGCCGACATGGAGTTTCTTGCAGGATTGTGGAATGGTATCTGTGCGCTGAGGGAACGCAAGGGAGCGCCGTGCCTGATTTATTCCGATCTCGATGTGACCAGCAAGGTCCTGCGGGATATTCTGACCGAGGATGTGCGGCGCATCGTTGTCGACTCGCCGCGGGAATACGAAAAAATCGTCCGTTTTATTGAAACCTTCATGCCGAAGCTCACTTATGTCATCGAGTTGTATGAAGGCGAGGAGCCGGTGTTTGACGCTTTTGGCCTGGAAGTAGAAATCGACCGGGCTCTGGGGCGCAAGGTCTGGCTCAAGAGCGGCGGCTATATCATTATCGAGCAGACCGAGGCCCTGACCGCCATTGACGTCAATACCGGTCGCTTTGTCGGCAAGCACAATCTGGAGGACACCATCCTCAAGACCAACCTCGAGGCGGTCCGGGAGGTTGCCTATCAGTTGCGGCTGCGTAATATCGGCGGGCTTATCATTATCGATTTTATCGACATGGAAAAAGAGGCCCATCGGGAGAAGGTTTTCGTTGCCCTTGAGGAAGCCCTGAAAGGGGACCGCGCCAAAACCAATATTCTCAAGATCTCGGAACTGGGGCTGGTGGAGATGACCCGCAAGCGGGTGCGCGAGAACCTGACCCGCACTCTGTGCGTACCCTGCCCGTATTGTGAGGGCAAAGGCTATGTCAAAAGCCGGACGACCATGGTTTACGAGATTTTCCGGGAATTGCGCCGCGAGATCCGCAATCTGTCCGGATCCCAGGTTACCCTGCTGGTGCACCCAAGCATAGCTTCGCTGATCTGTGACGAGGAGCGCTGGGAAATCGATGATCTGGAGCAGGCTTACGGCAAGCAGATTGCCATTACCGCCCGCTTCGATTTTCATCAGGAGCAGTTCGAGATTCTCTGCAACTGAACCGGCATCGAGGTTTTTCCTTGACAGTCCGGAAATGTCGGGGCTATATTGCGCTTTCGGTTTATACCGAAATACCCAAAAAAGCGAGGTGAAACGGGATGTATGCGGTGATCAAGACCGGGGGAAAACAGTATAAAGTTTCCGAAGGCGACCTGCTGAAGGTCGAAAAAATCGAAGGCGTGGTGGGTGACACCATCGAGCTGAACGAGGTCCTCATGGTCGGCGGAGAAGAGGTAAAGATCGGAACACCTCTATTGCCTGGAGCGAAAGTCACAGCCCGCATTGTACAGCAGGGCAAAGACAAGAAGGTGCTGGTATTTCACAGCAAGCGGCGCAAAGGCTATCGCAAGACCTACGGACACCGTCAGCCCATTACCCGCCTGCAGATTACAGGTATCGAGGCTTAAGGAGGAGGTTTATCCATGGCTCACAAGAAAGCCGGTGGTAGTTCAAAAAACGGTCGTGATAGTGCCGGTAAGCGCCTTGGAGTCAAGCGCTTCGGCGGTCAGCAGGTGACTGCGGGCTCGATTCTGGTACGGCAGCGCGGCACGACCATCCATCCTGGCGCCAATGTCGGTTGCGGCAAGGACTATACCCTGTTCGCCCTGATCGACGGCGTCGTGTCGTTCGAACGCAAAGGCAAGGACAAGAAAAAGGTCAGCGTCTACGCACAGTAACATGCGCGGACCGGCTGGTTGTTTCAAGCCGATGCGACAAAGCACAAGGCCCGGGTTCCCCTGCAGGAGAGCTTCGGGCTTTTGTTTTTGCCGCTCGGCTTCGCCCCCTATGCTGGGCATGGGCACGGTTGTGCGGTAAGCTTTTCACAAACGGCCAGCGGCGCTCCGCCGCGGCGTAAAGGGTGTTCACCCCCGGCACGGAACGGAAATCCCGGAACATTATGAAATTCATCGATGAAGTAAAAATTCATGTCAAGGCTGGTGACGGCGGTCGCGGCTGCTTGTCCTTCCGGCGTGAGAAATTTATTCCGAAGGGCGGGCCGGACGGTGGCGACGGCGGTCGCGGGGGCAATGTCGTGGTGCGGGTTGACGAAGGTCTCGGCACTCTGCTGGATCTTCGTTACCAGGTGCATTACAAGGCCGGTCGCGGCGGTCACGGCATGGGAAAAAACTGCCACGGCAAAAACGGTGAGGATCTGGAGATCCGCGTGCCGCCCGGGGTTCTGGTTTACAATGACGAAACGGGCGAGCTGCTGGCCGACCTCAAACAAAACGATCAGGAGCTGATTGTGGTTCGCGGCGGCATGGGCGGGCGTGGCAACGCACGGTTCGCTACCTCGACCAACCGGGCGCCACGGCATGTGCAACCGGGCATGGAAGGGGAAGAGTTGTGGTTGCGTCTGGAACTGAAACTGCTGGCGGACGTGGGACTTCTGGGTTTGCCCAATGCCGGCAAATCGACGCTTGTCTCGGCAGTCTCGGCGGCCCGTCCAAAAATCGCCGACTATCCCTTCACCACCCTGGTGCCGAATCTGGGCGTGGTGCGTTGTGGCGGGTTTAAGACCTTCGTCATGGCCGATATTCCCGGGCTGATCGAGGGAGCCAGCGAGGGACACGGCCTTGGCACGCGGTTTTTGCGGCATGTGGAGCGCACCGACCTGTTTTTGCATCTGGTCGATCTCTCCGATCTGCAGGAAGGCGACCCCCTGGAGCGTTTCGCCCTGATCAATAGCGAGCTGGCGCGGCACAACCCGGAGTTGCTGCGCAAACCGCAACTGGTTGTGTTGACCAAGATCGACATTTCCGAAGTGCGGGAACGCCTGGACGGGGTGCGCGCCGCCTTCGCCGCCAGGAACATACCAACGCTGGCCATTTCTGCGGTTACCGGGGAAGGCCTCAAGGAGCTGGTGGCCGCGGTGGCTCGCGAACTGGAAACCTTGCGCTCCGCGTCGGAACCCTGCATCGACAATGGCGAAGGCCGCGAGCCCTGGCAACCTGACCTCTCTTGACAAGGGGCTTCAGGGATAGTTAGAATTTCACTTTTTTGTGCCGTCATTTAATGTTGTTCCACGGACGCGATTCCGCGGCCG
>NZ_JBFWJQ010000104.1:0-8611 GCF_050253115.1 Syntrophotalea sp. | reverse complement strand
TGGCCAATATCGTGGCCGGTCGTGGTGTGGTCAAGGAGTTCATACAGCAGCAGGCAACCCCGGATCAAATTGCGCGGGAGAGTGAAGCGATTCTCACGAATCCGGATTACAACGACGCCATGCGTGCCGGCCTCGCCGCCATTCAGCATCGCATGGGTGAGGGCGGCTGTGCCGCACGGGTAGCCCGCATGGTATCGGAACTGAGCCGCAAAAGCACAGCCAAGGAGCGTTCTGCGTGAGATACAACCCACGGCTACTCTACAGGCGTCTGTATCGCTATTCGAAGCCCTACCTTTTCAGGATACTGCTGGCGATGGCGGCATCGCTGCTGGTGTCCGGTTCCGATGTGGCTACCGCCAAGCTCGTCAAGCCTTTTGTCGATGATGTGCTGATCGCCAGCAAAAGCGGTCTGGTCAATCTGGTGCCGATCATTGTCCTGGGACTGGCTCTGATCAAGGGCGCCGGCCGCTATATCCAGGAATATTTCATCAAAACCGCCGGCCAGTTGGTGGTGCAGGATATTCGCAACGATCTTTACCGGCACTCTATGAACCTTTCCATGGGCTATTTTTCACGCAGTTCCACTGGCAATGTGATGTCCCGCATTCTGAACGATGTCGGGTCGCTGCAGCGCACTGCCGCGGACGTGGTGGTGGAGGGGCTGAGAGAGAGTTTCACCCTTGTCGGTCTCACGGTGGTGGCTTTCCAGAGCGACTGGCGCCTCGCCAGCATCGCTTTTGTGGTGATGCCGATCTCCATCGTGCCCGCCAGTGTCATCGGCCGGCGCATCAAGGACAATACCCGCAGAGGGCAGGGGGCTCTCGGCAACCTGACCCGCGTGCTGCAGGAAAGCCTTGCCGGGATCAAGGTGATCAAGGCCTTTGGTACCGAAACCCGCGAGAGCGAACGTTTTCGAAAAGAGAATCAGCGATTTTATTATTTTATTCGCAAGGTGCTCAAATACGATTCGGCGGCGACGCCGGTGGTGGAAATCCTTTCTTCCATCGGAATCGGGGCGGTGCTCTGGTACGGCATTCAACGGGTCAGCCAGGGCGCGATGACCCAGGGTGACCTGTCCTCCTTTCTGGCCGCCATGTTGATGATGTACGCGCCCCTGAAGCGCCTGACCAAGGTCAGCAACGCCGTGCAGCGCGCCCTCGGTTCGGCCGAGCGTGTGTTTGAGCTGATGGATGAAAAACTTGATATCGTGGATCGGGAAGACGCCCTGGTGGCCGCCCGTCCGGCCGGCCACATACGGTTTGATCATGTCGGTTTTTCCTATGGGGAGGAGCCGGTCCTGCACGATTTCAATCTCGCTATCCAGGCCGGCGAGATCGTCGCGCTGGTAGGCCCGAGTGGCAGCGGCAAATCGACCATTATCGGGCTGCTCAACCGGTTTTACGACCCTCAGCAGGGCCGCATTCTGATCGACGGCCAGGATATCCGGCAACTCACTCAGCAAAGTCTCAAACAGAGCATCGCCCTGGTCGATCAGGAAACATTTCTGTTCAACGATACGATCCGCAACAACATCCGCTACGGTCGTCCGGAAGCTACGGACGGCGAGGTGGAAAAGGCGGCCTCTCTTGCCTACGCGGACGAGTTCCTCAGCGTCATGCCGGAGGGATACGAGACGGTCATCGGCGATCGCGGCGTGCGTTTGTCCGGAGGCCAGCGGCAGCGTATCTGCATCGCCCGCGCCATCCTGCGCGACGCGCCGATCCTGCTGCTGGACGAAGCTACCAGCGCTCTGGATACGGAGAGCGAAGCCATGGTGCAGAAGGCCCTGGTCAATCTGATGGAAAATCGCACGACCATCGTTGTCGCCCACCGGCTTTCAACGGTCATGCATGCCGATAAAATCGTCGTGCTCGAAAATGGCCGCATCTGCGAAACCGGCAGGCACCAGGATCTGTTGTCCGGCGAGGGGCTTTATCGGCGTTTATATGAAATGCAGTTTGCCGACCGTGTCTGACCGGCAGGCGAGGGGAGGATGGCGTGTACCTGCTGTATGATCTGATCTGGCTGTTTTGTTGCCTGTTGCTGGTGCCCTGGTATCTGTTGCGCAGACACTGCGGCGGCAAGAACCGGCAGGGGTTGCGCGAGCGCTTGGGCTGGTATGCCAGAGGGCGCCTGGCACCGCTGGAAAATCGCCCGGTGCTGTGGCTGCATGCCGTGTCGGTGGGAGAAACCAGAGCCGCCATTTCCCTGATCCGGGCCCTCAAAAAAGCTTTTCCGGAATACGCGCTGGTTCTCAGCAATGTTACCGAAACCGGCCACGCCATCGCCCGGGAAATCGCCGAGATCGACCTGTGTCTGTTTTTTCCCTTTGATATTTCCCTGGCGGTGCGGCGGGTTTTGCGCCAGTTGCGCCCCGCCATGGTTGTCATTGTCGAAACCGAAATCTGGCCGAATCTGGTGCGGTGCGCCCATCGCGCCTCGATTCCGCTGGTGCTGGTCAATGGGCGCATATCGGACCGGTCCTTCCCCCGGTATCATAAAATTCGCTCCCTGCTGCGGCCTGTACTGAACCGGTTCGCATTCCTGTGCATGCAGACCCGCCAGGATAGGGAACGCATCCTGGCGCTCGGCGCGTCTCCGGAGCGGGTCGAGGTGTCCGGTAATCTCAAATTCGACATGTCCTGTGACGGTATCGGCAACCGTTCCTCTCAGGAGATGCGCGCCGTTTACAAATTGCCCGCCGATGCCCTGGTCTGGGTGGCCGGGAGCACGCACCCCGGCGAAGAAGAGCAGATACTTGAAACCTTTGAGAAAATACAGCGGCAAAACACCGGCGTCTGTCTGGTGCTTGCGCCACGCCATCCGGGCCGCTGTCCGGAGGTGGGACAGTTAATGACGAGCCGCGGGCTTGGCTGGACGGCTCGCACCGACCTTGACCGCCGCAAGACTCCCTTGCAAACCGGCGAGGTGCTGCTGGTCGATACGGTCGGCGAGTTGCTGAATCTTTATGCGGCCGGCGACGTGGTTTTTGTCGGCGGCAGTCTGGTGCCTGTGGGCGGGCACAACGTGCTGGAAGCAGCGTTACTCAAAAAACCGGTTTTGTTTGGACCTCACATGGAAAATTTCCGGGAAATCGCCCACCTTCTGGTCGAGGCCGGCGGCGGCCGGATGGTTCAGGCCGAGGATCTGGGCGATGCCATGAGCGCATTGCTGGCCGATCGCCAGCTCAGGCAGTCCATGGGCGAGGCCGGATTCCGGTTCTTGCGGCAGCATGCCGGCGCCACGCAGCGCACGGTGGAGGTTATGCGGCGCCTGTTGAGGTCATAGCATGTTCAGACCGGTTTTGTTTTACCGCCGCCTTGGTGTTGCGGGACCGCACGCTTTTTTGGAATGGCTGGTGTATGTCCTGTTGCTGCCGGTAAGCTTTTTGTACGCGGCCCTCATGCGTCTGCGGGCTTTTCTGTACCGCATTGGCTGGTTGCATGTCTACCGTGCGCCAGTTCCGGTCATATCCGTCGGCAATCTGAGCGTGGGAGGCACCGGCAAGACGCCGGTTGTCGACTATCTTATCCGTTGCTGTTTGTCCCGGGGCAGGCGCGTGGCGGTGGTCAGCCGTGGTTATGGAAGTGCGGACGGACCGGCACTGCGCGTGGTGTCGGCGGGCAAGGGTCCGGTTCTGGATGTGCGGCAGGCCGGTGACGAGCCCTGGCTGCTGGCTCGCCGCAATCCTTGTGCCTGCGTGGTGGTCGCGCCGCGCCGCGCCGATGGCGTGCGTTATGCTGTTGACTGCCTGGGAGCCGACCTGGTGCTGCTTGATGACGGGTTTCAGCATCTTGCGGTTGCAAGGGACTTCGATCTGGTGCTGCTCGATGCATCGCGGCCCTTTGGTAATGGCAGAGTGCTTCCGGCCGGCATCCTGCGGGAACCGATCTCTGCTTTGAAGCGCGGCAGCCTGTTTTTATTGACCCGTGCCTCCGGTCCCGGCGCGGATCCTCCACTGCTGCCCGGACCCGTGCTGCGCTGCCGGCACGTCATGGCGGATCATGCCATCGGTCCGAATGGCAATTCCTGGTCCTTTGCCCAATTGGCGAAGCTGCGTGGCCTGGCTTTCGCGGGCATTGCCGAGCCGCAGAATTTCTTTCACGGTCTTGAACAGCGCGGTCTGAAACTGCATCAGATCCTTTGTTTTTCGGACCACACCAAGTATGATGAACAGGATCTTTCCCGGTTGGTGGCCGCGTCGGTTCAGGCGGATTATCTGATCACCACCGAAAAAGACGCTGTCAAGCTGATGGCGGCGCGCCTGCCTCTGCCCTGTTATGTCGTAACGATGGATGTGGAATTTTTCGAAACGGGAGAATTGGAAAAGCGGCTGTTTGCCGTCATCGATGCGAAAGGGTAAATACCATGCCTGTTGATCGAGAACTGCTTGAAATACTGGCCTGTCCGCAATGCAAGGGGCCTTTGCGACCGATAGGGCCGCCCGAAGCGCTGGCCTGCGACCATTGCCGGCTGCTTTATCCCGTAGTGGACGGCATCCCCGTGATGCTTGTCGACGAAGCGCTGCCATTTCACGCCGAACACCCCGGCACATGACGGCACTTTTCTCCCATCCGGGCCTCTTGCTCCGAATCGGGGCATTGACGGAGTGACAGCCATTGAAACCAATTGATCCGAAAACGGTGCACCGCATCATGGTGCGTTCCACCAACTGGGTTGGGGACGCGGTGATGACCACGCCGGCCATGGCCGATGTGCGTCGCGCCTTTCCCGAAGCCGAAATAGTGGTCATCGCCAATCCCCTTGTCGCACAGCTTTTCACCTGCCATCCCGATTGCGACCGGGTGCTGGTCTACGACAAAAAGGGTCCCCATGCCGGAATGGCCGGACTTTGGCGGTTCTCCCGTGCGTTGCGCGAGGAAAACTTCGATCTGGCGATTCTGCTGCAGAATGCCATCGAAGCCGCCGTCATGGCGTTTCTGGCCGGTGTGCCGAGGCGCGTCGGCTATCGGACCGATGCCCGCGGCTGGCTGCTGACCCACGGTGTGGCGGTCGGCCCCGAGCAGAAACGATTGCATCACACGGAGTATTATCGTTTCATGTTGCGGCAATTCATCGCGACGCAGGGCGATGGTCGCCTGCGTCTGACCTGCAATGCCGAAGAAACCGCGTGGGCGCTTCATACCCTCGGTGACGGCGGCTGGGTCGCCATCAATCCCGGCGCCGCCTACGGTTCGGCGAAGCGTTGGCTGCCCGAGCGGTTTGCCGAGGTCGCCGACAGTCTGCACCGGGAATTCGGCCTGCGCGTGGTGTTGACCGGCGGCCCCGCGGAGCAGGAAATCGGCAGGGATATCGAACAGGCCATACAGGCGCCGGTTCTGAACCTCATTGGCAAAACTTCGATACGGCAGATGATAGCCGTGCTGGCATCCTGCCGGCTGGTGGTGACCAACGATTCGGGGCCGATGCACGTGGCCGCGGCTTTTGATATCCCGATCGTGGCGGTGTTCGGTCCGACCGATCACAGCACCACTTCGCCCTGGTCAAAAAACAGCCGTATCGTGCGCAAGGCAACGGCCTGCGCGCCCTGCCTGCTGCGCCAGTGCCCCACCGATCACCGTTGCATGCGTGCCATTACCGCCGAAGACGTCATGCAAGCGGCCCGTGCCTTGCTCGGAGGGACCGCATGAGGGTTCTGATCGTCAAAATAAGCGCCCTTGGCGATGTGGTGCATGCCCTGCCGGTATTGACGCATATCAAAAGCGCCTATCCCGAAACCAGCATCGACTGGCTGGTGGAAGAGGCCTTTGCGCCGTTGCTCGATGGCCATCCGGCTCTGCGCCGGATCCATCGCCTTGGCCTCAAGCGCTGGCGCCGGCAAGGTCCTGGCGCGGTCTGGGCCGGGGTCATGGATACCCTGAAAGAATTGCGCAGCGAACGTTACGACCTGGTGCTTGATTTGCAAGGTAACTGCAAAAGCGGTCTG
The DNA here is from genome assembly GCF_050253115.1 of Syntrophotalea sp. NCBI lineage: Bacteria > Pseudomonadati > Thermodesulfobacteriota > Desulfuromonadia > Desulfuromonadales > Syntrophotaleaceae > Syntrophotalea > Syntrophotalea sp. Next base: position 2,664 of record NZ_JBFWJQ010000104.1, on the reverse strand, counting down.
TTCACCTTGCTTTGTGGAGCTCCCCGGCGTTATGGATTCTCCTCCAGCGGCGTGCGGGAATGGCCCAACCTGTTGGCGACCAATCACAAGGTGCAGCTTACCGCAGCGGATCACCACGTCAGCGACCGATCCCTTGCCTTGGCTCGTGCCGCCTTTCCTCTTGGTACGGTTCGCTCCCTCGCCGGCCCCATGTCCGTTTCCCCCGCAGCCCGTACCGCTGTGGAGAAACAGCTTTGCGCGTTGGGTCTGAACGGCCAAAGCCTGGTGGTTCTGCAATACGGCACCACCTGGCAAACCAAGCTGTGGCCCCTCGATTCGTGGCAGGATCTGGCCCTGCGGATGTGTCGGGAGGACCAGCTGCGGCCGGTTCTGATCTGGGGCAACGATGAGGAGCACCGGGCCGCCGAAGCGATATCGCGCGCCACCGACGGTCGCGCCCTGGTCTGGCCGCGAGGCAGCCTGCAGGAACTGGCTGCCCTGCTGGAGCGGGCGGATCTGGTTGTGGGCGGGGACACCGGGCCGATTCACATTGCCGCCGCCCTTGAAACCCCCACGGTTTCGATTTTTCGGGTCACGGACGCCAGCCGAAACGGACCCCGCGGCCCGTTGCACATCCGCTTGCAGAGTCCCCTGGAGTGCTCGCCCTGTCTGCGAAAAGACTGCCCGCGGGATTCAGAATGCGGTCACAGCATCGGCGTCGACCAGGTGCTTGAAGCGAGTCGCGCACTGTTGTCCCGACGCAGCATGTGATCTCGGCGGCGGGCGCGACAAAATGTTATCTGGTGTCCATCCGGAAATGTCCGGTGAAAATCAGCTTGTCTCCATCCGGAAACTGCGGATGGAGACAGCGTAGTTTTCATATGGGAAACGAGCAATTTTTCGTTGTGTCAAGGAAATCAAGGGGTTGCGCGGAGGCGTACATCGGTACGCCGCACAGGCAAGCCTGCGGATTGACGCCGCCACGGCGCAAAAGGGCCGTTTCCGGATGAAAACCAGCTTATATAAGAAAGGGTCTGCTTGCTTGAAGACCGCTCCCGTAACCGTCATAACAGCCGTCTATAATGCCGAGCGTTTTCTTCGGGAAACCGTGGAATCGGTTTCGAAACAGCAGCTGTTGCCGGTTCAGCATCTGCTTGTCGATGATTGTTCCACGGACGGGTCTCTGGACCTGGCGCGCGAGCTTGAGAAGGAATTCCCTTTGGTTCGCGTTGTATCCCTTGAAACAAACGGCGGTTATCCCGCTGCGTTGAATGCAGGCCTGCGTGAAGCCGCCTCGGAGTATGTGGGGATCCTGGACAGTGACGACATTGCCATGCCGCACTGGCTGGCATCGGTGGTTCCGGTTCTCGATGGCAATCCGGATATTGGTTCGGCAGGCGGGGGCGGTGTTATCATGACCCATGACGGGCTGGTAACGGGACATGCCAAATACTGTTCGCAGGCAGGTGATGTCACAGCTGAGGTTATGGCTGGAAAGTATGCCATATTGCATCCAGGATCCGTTCATCGCCGCGATTTTCTATTAAAGACAGGTGGCTATAACCCGCGGCTCCGAAGTGCCGAGGATTGCGACATGTTCCTGAATATGGCCTCTGTGGCACGTCTGGTAAACGTGGGAGAACCCTTGATTTATTATCGACGCCTGCCGGGATCTGAAAGCCGCAAAACGCCTGAATTTGCGGCTTTGGCGGAGGCCTATCTCGCGCAAAAAGCGCAAATGCTGTCCGCGGGCAAATCCTTGCCGGCAACCAATGCCGAGCTGGCGTCGCTTGTGAACGCCCTGGCGGCTCTGCCGCGACTGGCTCCGCTTGTGAAGGGAGCCTATGAATATGAAATGGCTGAAGCGCTGCGCCGTGGAGACCGGCGCCTTTGCGCCTCCCGTTTTTATTTTGCATCGGCAATCTCCGGTCATAAGCGTTTTTTATGCTGTCGACGCGCTCTGCGCTGTCTTATGCCGCGGCTGAAATCGACCTCCGAGCCGAAAAAGGCCTGAAAAAATGCAAACCGATGTCCACGTTCCCCCGGTGTCCGTGATCCTGCCTGTTTTCAACGCTCAGGCCACTGTCGCCGCCACATTGCAATGCCTGTTGAACCAGACCTTGAAAGACCTGGAAATTATCGTGGTCAATGATGCCTCCGCAGATGATTCCCTGACGGTTGTCGAAAGCATAGCGCGAAAAGATCAGCGGGTCCGTTTGCTGTCTCTGGAAAAGAATGCGGGTGTGTATCGAGCCCGAGCGGAAGGCATTAAAATTTCAAGGGGTGAGTATGTCGGATTTGTTGATGCTGACGACTTTGCCAAGCCCGATATGTTCGAAATTTTGTTTTCCAACTGCAAGCAACACCACGCCGACATTGCTGTTTGCGGGGTGGACTGTGTTTCCGATTCCGGAAAATTTATCCACCATAAAGTCAAATTTAAAAAAGACAAAAACGTTACAAGCCAGATCTTCTCAGGTTTTTGCCGAAAACATTTCGGGACGGGAGCTCTGTGGAACAAGCTTTACCGCAGGGAACTGATTGAAACCTACGCTACCAGGCCATTTCGATGGCGCCAGGATATTGGCGAAGATACCATCGTTAACGTTGGCTGTTTTCTTGACGCCAGACGTATCCGATTGATTGATAAGTCTCTTTACGAATATGTCATGCATCCCCGAAGTA
>NZ_JBFWJQ010000103.1:0-8634 GCF_050253115.1 Syntrophotalea sp. | reverse complement strand
AGCAACCGCCAGTCGCGGCGCGCATCGTTGGCCAGCACCGCCCGCGCCAGCCGCCAGGTGGTGGCGGCATGATCGGCTTGCGGCTTTGGCCCCTGCGCAGCCTCCAGTGCCGCCACCAGACGATCCCGCATTTCACCGGCAGCCTTGCGGGTAAAGGTGATGGCAAGCACCTCTTCGGGTTGCGCCGCCGCGCCGAGCAGAGCGAGGATGCGCTGGATGAGCAGTTCGGTCTTGCCGCTGCCGGCCGGAGCCTGAACGATAAAGGATTCCAAAGGGTTGAGTGCCTGCTGACGCGCGGCAAGATCCGGCGGCTGAGTCCATCTCAGTTGCATGACAGGTCATCTCCCCCGAGCATGGCGTCCCGTTCCGACAAGCGGCATAAAGGCTGCAGATCGCAGCGTTCGCAAGCCCGGCGACTGTCGACGGGATCGACAACGGCCTTGCCACGGGAAAAATCATCGCCGAGTTGTTGCAGGGCAAGGCGCCAGGAACGCAACAAGCCTTCCCAGTCGGCAATCTCCGACCCGGCAAGCAGGCGATGTCCGCTTGCCGCGGCCACTCCGGGCAGCAGCTCGCCGCTGCGCCCGATGCCGATAAAACCGCAGTCTCCCCGGCGCAGTTTTCCGAAAGCCACGGCGGCGGGCCCTGCCCCGCCGCGGCCCATGGCGTACAACGGCAACTGCGGCTCCACCGGCCGGTCTCCAAGCCAGTCGGCAACGGAAGCGATCCCCGTCTTGTAATCGATAATAATCTGCGATCCGTCGGCCAGGCGGTCGATGCGATCGATGCGCGTCTGCAACGTCAACGCCCCGAAGGTCTCACGATGCCAGGATTCGAGCGTCTCCACTGTAAATGGCGGACGTTGCGCCTCGGCCTGCAGCCATTCCTGCAGCAAGGCGAACAAACGCTCCTTTTCCAGCCGTTTCTGACCGGGTGGCAGCGCTATCCGACGTTCCGTTTCCATTTCCTCCAGAGCCCGCTCGGCCAAACCGGCGAGAGTTCCGCTCAACGTTTCCGGCGGCAGGGCCGTCAATGCCCACCAGTCCCTGACGTCCTCCCAGAACCATTCCAGCACACGGTGTACCAGCGAACCCCGGTCAAGACCGTCAAAGCCGAGACTGGCGGTATCCAGCCCCCTTGCACCCAGGCGGTGCCGGGCAAAGGCACGAAACGGGCAAAGCGCCTGATCCTTGAGAATCGCGGTGCCTCCCGAAATCCTGGCGCTAGCCGGAACAGGCGGCCCCGCTGCGTCGATCAGGCTTTCAAGACAAGCGTCCCCGGCTTTGATCAACCCGGAAGGACAGCGGCTTTCGGACAGTTCCGGCAGGATTTGCGGCAGGTGCCGCACCAGGGTAGCCGGGTGCCGTTCGCGGCCGTCCAGTTGCAATGGCCAGCTTACGACCAGTTCGGGAGCGCACACCAGCAGCCGCTCGGTGACTTTGCAGGCAAAATCGAGTTCCCGGGCGGCATCGGCATGCGGCATGCCGAAACGGCGCTGCAATTCGATGGGCAGCAGCGGATGGGGGCGCGCCGGTGCCGGCAGAACCTCCTCGTGAACGCCAAGCACCCAGGCCGCATCGAACTGCATGCCAGCCGCCTCCAGCGCGCCCAGAACCTGAACCCGTCCCGCGGAACCTTCCGGCTGAAAAACCGTATCGGCCGCCAGTCGCCTGAGTATCCCCAAAGCCTCGCCACGCTTCATCGGTTCGCAAACCGGATCGAGACGCGCCATGCCGGCCAGCAATTCCTTCCAGGCGGTAAAAATCTGGTACTCCCGGCTGTCAAGGCTGCGATCTCCGGGCCACTGGCAGGCCTCCAGCAGCAGCGCGAACTGCCGCGCCCAGGCCCCGGGCAGACGCGGGCTCGAGTCCGGCAGAATATGGAGGGCCGCATCCAGCTGTCGGGCCAGGATGTCCGAAATACCGATTTTTTTGCGCAATCCCTGCCGGGCAAAACGGACGACCTGCCGCAAAGGCAGTTGTCCTGCGCGCAGGCTGCGCAATTCGCGGTCGAGCAGCGCCCGGGAATGCTGTTCGACGAGGTGTCCCCAGATAAACGGGGAGCGCAGCAGGTAACCGAGGGTGTCGAGGGGCACGACATGGCCCAGCGACAGCCACTCCAAAGCCGCGACGATCATGGCCTCCTTCGCCAGAGGCCTTCCCAGGGACAGGTTGAAGACCTTTTCCGGTCCGGCTCCGGGAAGCAGCGCCCCCGGAGACAGCTCTTCGCAAAAAATCCGCTGCAGACAGTCCTGGTAGCCGCTCATGTCCAGGGCAATGACGCCGATGCTCCCGCTCTGGCACTCCAGCATCCGCCGCACCCAGCGTGCGCAGCCACGCACCTCCTGCTCCACATCGGCAAAAGCGGCAAGACCGGCTTTTCGCCGGGGGCTGGCTGGCGGCATCCAGTGCCGGACGGTGGCGCCCCGTGCCTCGGCAATCGCGCATAACCGGGTGACCATCGGCGGACAGTCGTCAAACCCGGCCAGCCATATTTCATGCGGCAGAGGCACCGCGCCATCCTGCAGCGCCTGCAGAAAACGGCCCTGCAGCAAAGCCGGATCATCCCAGCCCCCTTCCAGGCAGAGCTGGTTGTAACGCTGACGCCAACGCAGAAAGGCCCGATGATCCGCACCGCCTTCCCCGGCCGGGAAGTCCGCGCCGTACTGGCACAACAGCAGATGGGCCTTGCCTGCCTGTCTCGCGGCCTCCGCAATCCGAAGCAGGCCACTGTCGGCAGCCTCCGGATCGTCCTCGATGGCTCGTTCCCAGAGCCTTTGGGCCTGAACCGGGTCAAGCGTGTTGTCATCCAGCCCGAGGCGGGCGCACAGGCGTCGCTGCCATCCGTCGAAGGAATGAACCGCGGGGCTTTGCCAGACACTGTGCCCCGCCTGACGCTGACGAAGGTCATAGGTCTGTCGCAGGTAGCGGGCCAGGCGCTTGTTCACAGTCAGCACCAGCGCCCCCTGCTCAAGACGGGAAACCAGTATGTCCAGGGTAACGGCACTCATGGGCAGGATCCCTTTTGGCGCAAACGGGCAACAACAAACCAGATCAGATAGACAACCGCCGCGCCAATAATGTCGGCCGCGCCATCGGCAAGCTGGGGGGAGCGACGCCCTCCCAGCCCCTGCAGCACTTCAATGACAAGCCCGTAACCGATGGCAAGGGCAAAGGCCAGCCGCCAGGCGCGGGGAGCGCCAAAAACGGGCGTCAGCGCCCAGCCGCCAAGCAGCGTGAAAACGGCATAGGCCAGGGCGTGCTGCGCCTTGTCCCAGGACAGCACCTCCTGAATCATCTCCGGAGGGCTCGGCATGACGGACAACACCAGAATCGCCAGGGCAAAGGCGATAAACAGAAAAAGACGCAGGCCTGCGGGAATCCGGATCATATAAACCTGAGTGACGGCCCCGCAGCGGAGGCTGCGACAGGCGGCAGAAGGACAAAACGACTGGCGGTGCGCGACAATGAAAAAACGGTCACCATGCTGGCGACTGGGCCAAGGTAGCCTATTTCAGCGCAAAAAAAAAGAGGCAGGTCCCATCGCTGAATTTCTCCTTAAACAACAGATCAACCCATGGCGCCCGCGCGCTTTGATGTCATCATGCGGAAAAGGTCGAGGTATGCGCAAAACCAGTCGTCTGGAGCGGCCGGAATCAATTTGTTGACAAAACTTGCGGGAAATCTCCTTTTATGATAACAAGGATGGACCACAAAGCGCGGTCAAGATCCGAGACGTGCCTCTCGCCGCGATGACAGGGATGCATGATCCTTTGTTGAGATAAAAACCGTTGAACTCTCGGCTGCCTGGCGAAAAACAGCCGGTTCTTTTGTGAGGAAACCCGTGAGACTATCGACAAAAAGCCGTTATGGACTGAGGGCATTATTCGACATCGCCTACAACGCCGGCAACCAGCCGGCCCAGATCAAGGATATCTCCAGGCGTCAGGAGATTTCTCCCCGCTATCTGGAACAGATATTCCAGAACTTCAAAAAAGCGGGCATCCTGAAAAGCAAAAAAGGCCCTCAGGGAGGCTATTTCCTGACCCGTAAGCCCGACCAGATCAGTATCCGCCAGATCGTCGAAGCGGCCGAGGGGGACACCTTGCTGGTTGCCTGCGCCTGCGAGGCTCCCCGGGACAAAACCGGATGCACCATGAACGGCCAATGCGTCACCCAGACCGTCTGGACCGAAGCCACAGCGCATCTCAACGGCTTTTTTGAGCACATGAGCCTGCAGGATCTGTGTGAACGCGGCCAGGACATGGGCGTCAAACGGGAAAGTGATCACCGCTTCATGTACTATACCTGATGGCGTCGCAAAAACTCGCCAACGGCCGGGCTGCATCGCGACACCAGCCGGCCTTTGTTGTTGACCCCGGGCGAAATTCGTTTAACCTGTTACGAATCCAGCCGCGTCCCCGGTTTTTCTGCATTGCACGGTCAGGGCTTCGCCGATGAGTGATTGGAAAAAATTCCTTACGGAACAGCGCATCGCCTATTTCTCCATGGAAATCGGCCTTACCGCCGAAATTCCGACCTACAGCGGCGGCCTCGGGGTACTGGCCGGGGACACCATCAAAACCGCCGCCGACCTCAAGATCCCCCTCGTGGCCGTCACCCTGCTGAGCCGCAAGGGCTACTTTCTGCAGACCATCGACGACCAGGGCCGCCAGCAGGAGAGCCCCAACACCTGGGATCCGGAAAAACTGCTGGAGTGCCTGCCCGCCAAAACCCTGCTCAGTATAGAAGGGCGGGACGTGAAAGTGCAGGCCTGGCTGTACCGCGTCACCAGCCCGAGCCGGGGCCAGGTCCCCGTACTGTTTCTCGACACCGACATCCCCGGCAACGCCGATGAAGATCGCGGCATCACCGATTATCTCTACGGGGGCGACCAGGCCTACCGTTTAAAGCAGGAAATCGTGCTCGGCATTGGCGGCGCCCGGCTGCTCGCACAGCTCGGCTTCAGTATCCGCAAGTATCACATGAACGAGGGGCACGCCAGCCTGCTGACCCTGGAACTGTTGACCCGCAGCCGCCGCCCCCTGGAAGATACCTGGGACGAGCGCAATTCCTGGAACACCCGCGAAGTTATCTCCAAATGCGTTTTTACCACGCATACGCCGGTGCGGGCCGGCCATGATCAGTTTCCCTACGAACTGGTCGAGCGCATCCTGGACCATGAAATCCCCCTCGACCTTCTCAAGGGCCTTGGCGGCCAGGAGCAGCTCAACATGACCCTGCTGGCCATGAACCTCAGTCAGTATGTCAACGGCGTGGCCAAAAAGCATGGCGAGGTTTCCCAGGCCATGTTTCCGGGTTTCGAGATACACGCCATTACCAACGGCATTCACCCCTTCACCTGGACCTCACCCTATTTCGTCAACCTTTATGGCCGCTACCTGCCCAGCTGGGCCACCGAACCGGAAATGCTGGTGCGGGTCGACAGCATCCCCGACGCGGAGATATGGGAGGCGCACTGCGGCGCCAAAGCCTATCTTTTCCAATACATCTCCGAGACCTGCGGCATCGAGCTGGACCCGGATATCCTGACCATCGGCTTCGCCCGGCGCGTGGCCACCTACAAGCGGGGCGACCTGATCTTTACCGATCTGGAACGCCTGCTGCGGATCGGAGAAGGAAAACTGCAGCTGGTTTTCGGCGGCAAGGCGCATCCGCATGACACCCCCGGCAAGGAACTGATCCACCGCATCATGGAGGTCATCGCGTCCTGTCGGGACCGCATCCGCATGGTCTACCTGCCCAACTACAACATGGAGGTCGCTTCCCGCCTGATCCCGGGGGTCGATTTGTGGCTCAACACCCCCATGCGCCCCCTCGAGGCCTCGGGAACCAGCGGCATGAAGGCGGCCATCAACGGCGTGCCCAACTTCAGCGTACTGGACGGCTGGTGGATCGAGGGCCATATCGAGGGCGTGACCGGCTGGTCCATCGGGCCGCCCTCCAGGGGCAACTCCACAAGCCAGAACCATACCGCCGAGGACGTCGAGGATCTCTACGCCAAGCTCGAAAACACCATCATGCCCCTGTATTACCAGGACAGGGCCGGCTGGATTCGCGTCATGAAAAACGCCATCGGCAAAAACGCCTACTATTTCAATACCCACGTCATGATGCGCCGTTACGTCACCGAGGCCTACTGCCACTGAACATTATCCGGGCCGGGAACATTGAACAATTGACCCGCGCCCGGCCAGCGGATAAGATGACGTGCCGACCCGCGATGTTTTGACCTCTGTCCCGGACTTTTCATTCATGCATATTCAGGATATTTTCAGCCACCACGCCACCACCTTTTCCTTCGAGTTCTTTCCGCCCAAAACGGACAAGGCGGCGCAGCGTCTGTACGAGACCATCCGCCAGCTCGAAACGCTGAAACCCCATTTCACCTCGGTCACCTACGGGGCCGGCGGCTCGACCCGCGAACGCACCCACGATCTGGTGATGCGCATCCGGGAAGACAGCTCTCTTGACCCCATCCCTCACCTGACCTGCGTGTGCAGCCCCGAGCAGGAAATCCGCCGGATCCTGGAACGCTACGCCGCGGCCGGCATCAGCAACATCCTGGCGCTGGCCGGCGACCCGCCGCCGGACATGCCCGGCTATGATCGTTCGCAGGACGCCTTTCCCCACGCCGCCGACCTGGTGCGGTTCATCCGCCGCTTCAACGACGAGGGCCTCCATCCCGACCGGCGCGGTTTCGGCATCGGCGTGGCCGGCTTTCCGGAAGGGCATCCCGCCACCCCCAACCGCCTGCTGGAAATGGACCATCTCAAGGCCAAAATCGACGAGGGCGCCGATTACATCTGCACCCAGCTGTTCTTCGACAACCGGGACTTTTACGATTTTCGCGAGCGCTGCGAACTGGCTGGCATCAAGGTGCCGATCATCGCCGGCATCATGCCCATCGCCTCGGTCGAGGGCATGAAACGCATGGCTGAACTGGCCGCCGGCGCACGCTTCCCCGCCCCGCTGCTGCGCGCCGTGGAGCGTTGCCAGAACGACCCGGAAGCGGTACGCCGCATCGGCATCCACTGGGCCACGGAGCAATGCCGCGACCTGCTCGACAACGCGGTGCGCGGCATCCATTTCTATACCCTCAACAACTCCGACGCCACGCGGCAGATCTTCCAGTGCCTCGGCCTCAACGCGAACACTCAGTAAAACACACCGCCGGCATCCTCAGTCCTCCGGTTTTTTCGACAGCACGCGATGGCATTCCTCCAGCATGTCCATGATGTCGATGCGCTGGGGGCAGTGCTTTTCGCACTGGCCGCAGCGCGTGCAATGGTCGGCCAGCGCGGTGGCGTTCAGGGTAATGGTGTAGGCGCGGTGGGCAAACAGCATGTCATCGTAGATGAAGCCATCGTTGTAAATCGTGAAAATTCTGGGGATGTTGACCCCGGCCGGGCATGGCAGGCAATAGCCGCAGGCGGTGCAGGGCACCTTGATGCGCTGCCGCAGGGTATCGCGCACCCGCGCGATCAGCTCCCGTTCCTGCACGGATAAAGAGCCCGGGTCGGCCTGTGCGGCGATGTGGCAGTTCTCTTCCACCTGGGCCGGGTCGTTCATGCCGCTGAGTATCGATGTCACCTCCGGATGATCCCATACCCAGCGCAGCGCCCACTCCGCCGGCGTCCTGCGCACCGGGGCACTGTCCCAGAGCGCCTGAATATCAGGAGCGGCGGCGCGGGCCAGGTGCCCGCCGCGCAACGGTTCCATGACCGTCACCCCGAGACCCTTCGCGGCAGCGTACTCCAGCCCCTGCCTGCCGGCCTGAACCTGTTCGTCCATGTAGTTGTACTGGATCAGGCAGAAGCTCCAGTCATAGGCATCGACGATTTTTTTGAACACCGGCAGTTCATCGTGGAAGGAAAAACCGGCGGCGCCGATGCGCCCGTCACGGATCGCCCGGTCGAGAAAATCCAGCACCCCCAGGCGACAGAGTTTTTCCCACCAGTCGGCCTTCAGAGTGTGCAGCAGGTAAAAATCGATGTGATCGGTCTGCAACCGCTGCAACTGCTCGTTGAGAAAACGGTCGAAATCAGCCGGGACTTTCACCGCCCAGGACGGCAGCTTGGTCGCCAGGCGTACCTTGTCGCGCAGTCCGCCGCGCAAGGCCCGCCCCAGAAACGCCTCGCTCTGCCCCTTGTGATACGGATAGGCCGTATCCAGATAATTGATACCTTTCTCCATGGCAACCCGCAGCACCCGCTCCGCCCGCCGCTCATCGATCCTGCCCTCGTCGCCGTCGACAACCGGCAGACGCATGCAGCCAAGGCCGAGAATCGACACCTCCACCCCGGAACGCCCCATCGTGCGATATTTCATAAACAACCCTTCCGCATCGCTGATTTACAAAACCGGACACAACTTCAGTCAGAGTAGGAACATTCCCCAAAACTGTCAAGGCGCGCAGGAGGGGGGGAGAAAGCTGTGAGCTGTAAGCCCCGCGTTCTCCCGAACCCGGATTTCCGCGTCCCGCATCCCGCAAACCGCGTCCCGAAAGCCCTTGCCCCTTGAACCTTGACTTACGCAAAACTTACGCATACACTTACAGCATCCAACAACCAGACAGCGAGGCCGCATGAGTCCCCTTACCCCCAAGCAGAAA
>NZ_JBFWJQ010000102.1:0-8811 GCF_050253115.1 Syntrophotalea sp. | reverse complement strand
GAAGCCACGCCGGAAGCCACGCCGGAAGCCACGCCGGAAGCCACGCCGGAAGCCACGCCGGAAGCCAAACCGGAAGCCAAACCGGAAGCCAACCCGGAAGCCAAACCGGAAGCCAAACCGGAAGCCAAACCGGAAGCCAAACCGAAAAGGCCCCGACGCGTTTCAACAAAAACCCGCCATGAGGCAGCACCGGAATCAGGCGGCACGGTACCGCAAAACAGTGCCGAAACACCTGACACTTTGGCGACTTCGGCTACCCAGGCGGCACCGGAACCCGCTGCTGCGACCGTGGCAACACCAAAGCCCAAGCGTTCCAGGCGTGTTGCCCTCCCGGCAAAATCGATGATCCCGAAGGAAGCTGAACCGAACCCGACTGCAGCCAACGGGACTCCCGCTGTTGCCACCGCCACGGCCGAAGAACCGCCCAAGAAAAAACCGGCCCGTCGCCCTCGCAAGCCGACAGTCAAAAAACCGGCGGAACCGGCAGCGCCTGACACCAATAAGGACGAGCCATCATAAAAGTTCAAAGGTTCCCCATAGCAAAAGGCCGCAGCGTTGCTGCGGCCTTTTGCTATCCGGCACCGCCATCTTTGCGGGTTTGCCGCAAAAAAACCACCAGGGCCCCTTCTCCACCATACCGGGCCGGAGCGCGTCCCCACTCGACAACCCAGGCCTTCGCTTCATACCGGAGGTATTTTTCCATATCGGCACGCAGCACCGGCCCCCCGGGAGACCCTTTGCCCCTCCCGGTGATCACAAGAACTGTCTTCCGGCCCTGAAAAACGCTGTCTTCAAGAAAAAAACGCACCTTCTGTCGGGCTTCATCGCGAGTAGCGCCGTGAAGATCGAGTTGCGCCTCGGGCAACAGCTTCCCCTGGCGCAGTTGCCGCATGCGTCGGGGCGCAGCAGAGGGCTCTGCCTGCGACGGCATTTCATCGCGAAACACGCTGTCCATACTACCCAGGGCGGCAAGAAACAATTCCCTGTCCGTAGCAGGTATCGTGGCCGGTTGCGCCGGTATTGGCGCGGGACTCTCCTGTTCGGGGAGCATGGACGTCACATCGTCGGCATCCCGTTTTTCCACCCGCAGCATCTCCATTTCCTGCGCAAACAAAGCCGCGTCATCCGTCTCAGCCGGAACCGGCGTTGTCCGCAAAGTGTTTTTTCCCTCAGCGGGAGACGGCGGCAGGTGTGACTTGGAAACAGCAAGCCCCTTCAGTTTTTTGAAGGGGCTGATTTGAAATTCCTTACCGGAAACACTGGGTTCCGGTTTCTTTTTGCGTGCCACGCCTATCGCCTCACAATCTTGCGCCGCCCCTGCACCGCCTTGGTCTGTTTCTTGACAATGGCGCCGGTTTTTTCCAGATGGAACTGCAGCCACGCATCACCATAAATCTGCATCTTCATTTTGCGTCCGTTGACGAGCGCATCGAGATTTTCCTGGAGATTTTCATCGTTGCCGGTTTTTTTGAGTCCCTTTTTCATAACCTCGATAGCCTGGCTGTGCTTTCCGACTTTTTCCAGGCAGTAGGCATACAGATTCCAGAGCAGTGGTTCATTGCGGGTGAGGCTGACGGCTTTTTCAAAGGTTTGAATCATTTTATCCGTTTTGTTCCGCTTCATGTAACAGATGGCCAGCATCCCCATCGAGGGCCAGTGACGACCGAAGCCTTTCTGCAGAAAATCAAAGGCCTTGCCGAAATCCCGTTTAAGATAATGAAGACTGCCAATCTGGGAATACAGCTGGGAAGTTACCAGAAACTGCCATTTCCCCAAAGGCAGGGTGGCCTCCAGGGTTTTGATGGCTTTGTCGGCGCGGCCGGCCATCATGTCACGTTGAACGGTTTCCATAACGGCCGTCAGCTTTTTGAGCACGCGGCGGCTCAGCAGGAAATAAACCAACCCGAACGCCAACAGCCCGACAAGCGCGTTGAGCCAGGGCTGCAGATCAGTCGCCACCTGCAACAAACCGGCAACAAGGATGTAAACCGCCAGGGATATCGCCAGATTGATCATATAAAAAAGGGTCCTTTCACATGGGAAATCGATTCGCGAGGCAGTGTAGCAACGGACCCGGAAAATGTCAAAATCTTATCCCCGATGATGGTTGCCGACATGCAATGTCAGTTTCTGGCCGGGCCGCAGAACATGGTTTTTGGCCAGATTGTTCCAGTTGCAGATCTGCCCCACGGCGAGATCGAACCGGCGGCTTATACTCCAAAGGCTATCGCCGGAGCGCACCCGATAGACAATTTTTCGCTGCTGTTGGCCGCCAGCGCTTCCGGATAATTTCAGCGTCATGCCGGGTTTCAGAAGACTGTTTTTGTGCAAATTGTTGATGGCGCATAAATGCTGTACCGTCACATCGTGTCGACGGGCAATGTCCCAAAGGTTGTCCCCCTGACGAACTTCGTGAGTCCTCTCGGACCGGGCTGCCCTGGCAGTCCCGCCGACAATCTTCAGCACCCTGCCGGGCCGCAATACGTCATCCGACTGCAAACCATTGCTGGCTGACAACCGGTCCGGGGCCATGTCGAAACGACGCGCGATACCCCACAAAGTGTCGCCGCGCCGTACCTTGTAACTCGCAGGTACCACCTGCGCCTTGTCTTCATCCGAAAAACTTTTTACCAAACCACTCAAATCAGAACGCAAAGGCAGGGTAATCTCGGCTCCGGCGCGAAGGGAACGAGGATTTTTGATGCGGTTCAAACGCATGAGATCTTGCGTTTTTATGCCAAACCGCAAAGCCAGCGAACTCAGAGTATCGCCGGGACGCAAACGGTAGTGCCGATAACTGGCACGACGGCTGGCCGGAATGGCGGCAAAAGCGGCGAGGAAGGAATCCCGCCTGCCCTCGGGAATCCGCAGCTTGTAATCCTTGATTCCCGGCGGAGTACACCAGCGTTTCAGCTCCGGGTTGAGCTTCTGAACATCGCTGATCTCCACATCGCATAAACGGGCGACGATATCCAGATCGGTGCTCTCCGGCAGCACCACCTCGTCATAGGCGAGAGGCGGCTGGTAGGCGATATTATCAAATCCGTACCGGGACGGATTTTTGGCTATGTGCAGCACGGCGTACAGTTTGGGTAAATAGTTGCGGGTTTCCAGCGGCAGATGGCCGTCCCGGCATATTTTCCAGAAATCCCGGGTTCCGGCATTGCGAACCGCCTGCCCCACCCTGCCGGAGCCGGCATTATAGGCGGCGATAGCGAGATTCCAGTCTCCTTCGAACCGCACATGAAGATCCCGCAGATGACGCGCCGCGGCAATGGTGGCCTTGACGGGATCGCGGCGTTCGTCAAACCACCATTCGTTTTTCAAACCATACAATCTGCCGGTAGCCGCCATGAACTGCCAGGGTCCAACCGCATTGGCACGACTGACCGCCTTTTCATTGAATCCCGATTCGATCATGGCCAGGTAGGCCAGATCTTCAGGCAGGCCTTCCTCGGCAAGGATGCCGCGCATCATGGGCAAGTAGCGCCCGGAACGCTCGAGCCAGCGGTGGAATGCCCGACTGCCACGATTGACGTAATAATCGATAAAGTAGCGAACCTTGTCGTTTTCGACCACCGGCAGGTCGTAGACAGGGTCCTGCTCAACAGCCGTCACGCCCTCATCTTCCGGGGCCAGCATATCGGCATCGGAGAGCAGGGCCAGATCCTCGAGGGTTTCGGCATCATCGGGCACCATGCTTGCCTCGACACCCTCGTCGTCGCCGAAGAATTCGGCTTCCTCGCCAGCATCTTCGTCGGTGAGGCCTTCATCCAGAGCCGATTTTTTTACCGATTGCAGTTTTTTCACGGGAACCGGCGCGGTTTTTCCGAAGGGTCCAACAGGACCATGGCAGCCGGTCACCAGACTGGCGAGCAGGAAAAACCCGAAATATTTTTTTATCATGACAATCACATCTCCTCAGCTTCCGTCCGCCCCTCTTTTTCCAGGGGCCAGAATCTTCCCTCCAGCAAATTCAAAAGCGGCTCGAAACTCTTTCGATCGCGAGCACTTACGGCGATCGCATCAAAGCGGCGGCAGAGAGCATCGACCTGCTGCCGGGCAACCAGATCCATCTTGTTGAAAACCAGCTGTCTGGGAATATGCCCCAGATCGAGATCGTTGAGGATTTTTTCCACCGCGGCGATCTGCTCCTCGAAGCGCGGATTGGCGCAATCCACCACATGCAGCAAAAGATCCGCATCTTCCAGCTCTTCCAGCGTTGCACGGAACGCGCCAATCAGGCTTTTGGGCAATTGCCGGATAAAGCCGACCGTATCGGTGATAATAACCTCCCGCTCCATGGGAAAGCGCAAACGGCGGCTGGAGGTATCCAGCGTGGCAAATAAAAGATCTTCGGTCAGCACCGTGCTTTGGGTCAGGGCATTGAGCAAAGTCGATTTCCCGGCATTGGTATATCCGACGATCGAAATGATGGGCACACCGGACCGGATCCGCCGCTGGCGGCGCTGCAACCGCCCCCTGGAGAGATGTTTCAGCTCATTTTCCAGGCGGGTGATACGATCGCGAATGCGCCGACGATCGATTTCCAGCTTGGTTTCCCCCGGTCCGCGCCCGCCAATGCCGCCCATCAACCGCGAAAAAGCGACCCCGCGCCCGACCAGGCGTGGCAAAATGTATTTGAGCTGCGCCAGCTCCACCTGCACCTTGCCATCGCGGGTGTGGGCCCGACGGGCAAATATGTCGAGAATCAACTGTGAACGGTCGATGACTTTAAGGTCGGTCAATTCGGAAATGGCCCGCACCTGGGCCGGGCTGAGATCCTGGTCGAAAACAAGCAGCGTGGCCCCCTGCTGCAGAGCGCGGATGACCACTTCCTTGGCCTTGCCCTCACCCATCAGATACCTGGGATTGATCTGGCGAGGCCGCTGAACAAAACGATCCAGCACCACCACCTGGGCGGTACGGGCCAGCTCGGCCAGTTCGTCCAGGGAATCCTCCACCTCGTAACGTGGTTGCTGACTGACGGAAATCAGGATTCCTTTTTCCCGCGGATCGGAAAGATCCACGGTTTCAGCGATTCCGGATTCGAGTTCCTGTTCCAGAGATCGAAGAAAAATCCCCAGATTGACATCCAGATCGTGAATTGAAGCGGTTTTCTCGACCTCGACCTGCCGTCCTTCCGGATTCGGGGGCAGCAAATGCGCATACTCGACCTTTCCCGGCCCAGCCTGCGTCCCCGCATCGATGACAACCATCAGATCGAGACACAACAGCGCCAGGTCGGTCAAATCGTCTTCGCTTAATGGCTCGCCCCCGATGTGAGTATGGATACAGCGCAACCCCCGAAGGCCGCTGCGGCCACGGCCATACCCGGACAGATCCGGGATGACGATTTCACGGTCGTCGCCGACAATTACATAGCGGATGGTACCGCTACGGTCGATGATCACCCCGACCTGACGCCGAATTTCGAGAGATTGCTCGCTCAGATAGCGGGCAAGCTCCGTCGAAATAATCTGATCCGGGGGAATCCGTCGACGATAGATGCGCTCCAGAGCCTTGATCTGACCCGGTTTCAGTCCTGTGAGATTACCGTGAACCACCATAGCGCCCTGAAAAATAAAAAAGGACCCACGAGAGGTCCTTTGTGTCTATAGAAAGTCAAAGCAAGGCCATCGGAATTTCAACCGACAACAAAATTGAAGCCTGCATCGACAAAATGCACTTCCCCCGTCACACCACTGGCCAGATCGGACAGCAGGTAAAGAGCGGATTTGCCAACCTCTTCCTGGGTAACAGTACGGTGCAGTGGCGCGATTTCATCCATGATACGCAGTTTTTCCTTGAACTGGCCGACAGCGGACGACGCGAGGGTCTTGATAGGACCGGCGGAAATCGCATTCACGCGAATATTCTTTTCCCCCAGTTCGGCCGCCAGATAGCGTACCGATGCCTCCAGCGCAGCCTTGGCGACCCCCATGACATTGTAGTTGGGCACCGCCCGCTGAGCGCCAAGGTAGGTAAGCGTGATGACGCTGCCCCCCTCGTTCATCAGGGGAATGGCACCACGGGTCACAGCAACCAGGGTATAGGCACTGATATCCATGGCAAGCTTGAAACCGTCGCGGCTGGTCTGACTGAAGGAGTTCTTGAGATCTTCACGATTGGCGAAAGCGACCGCATGCACGACAAAATCGATCTTGCCCCATTTTTTGCCGACTTCCTCGTAAACCGCTTCAATATCCTCGTCCCTGGACAAGTCGCAGGGCAGGATGAGCTCCGCATCGACGCTTTCCGCCAGGGGACGAACACGTTTTTCCAGGGCTTCGTTGAGGTAGGTGAAAGCCAGGGTGGCACCAGCGGCATGAAGCTGCCTGGCGATACCCCAGGCGATACTGAGGTCGTTCGCCACACCGAAAATAATGCCACGCTTGCCCGTCATAAGACCCATAGAAGAGCCCTCCTTTTGTGAATATAATGTAAAGGCAATTTTTAACAAAATCGGTCCGATTGTTCAAGACATATATAACTTATTCCTCAAATCCACGAATTACCGAGGGTTTACACTACACATGCATTCGGTTGCGCCCCCTGTACGGGCGGCATGCCCAGACATTGACACCGGTTCGGATGCGGTCAAGGACTGACCGGATTTGCGATTGAGCCGGAATCAGAGACGCATGCAAGCCTGCGGATTGACGCCGCCACGGCGGAAAAGGGCCGTTTCCGGATGAAAACTAACTGCTGGCGGCAAACGGCAACATCGGATACAATGGCGACATCATGACTCATGAGAACACGTGCGCCGAATTACTCGACCAGTTGCAGGCCGTAGCGGATTCACTTCCTGCTCCCGTTTTTGTCATTGATTACGATGGTCGTTACACCGCCGTATTCGGTGGACGGTTTCGCAACCATTACGATGGGGGGCTGAACCTGGTGGGATGCCTGATGCAGGATGTGCTGCCGGAGGAAAAATGGCGGCTGTTTCTTTCGGTGGTTCGTCGAGCCATCGATACGGGAACGCTACAGACCTGCGATTACCAGCTCGCCTCCATGGAAGTCGGGGTCACCGAAAACGACGGCCCCCCCGGTCCCCAGTGGTTTCATGGCCGGATCTATCCTGTAATGCCCAGGCCAGGAAAAAAACCTTCGGCGGTCTGGCTGGCCATCAATGTCAGCGAACAAAAAACGATGGCGGATCGACTGCAGCGACTTTCCGAACGGGACGATCTGACCGGCACCTTCAATCGCCGCTATTTCATGGCCCGTCTGGCCGCCGAGGTTCAGGCCGCCAGACGCGAGGACACCGCACTATGCATCATCACGCTTGACGTCGATCACTTCAAAAGGATCAATGACCGTTACGGTCACATGACAGGGGATCTTGCGTTGCAACATCTGGTGGCAACCCTGCGTGTTCAATTGCGCCGGCAGGATATTCTGGCGCGGATCGGTGGCGAGGAATTTGCCATCCTGTGCCTGGCCACCGTACCGACCGAAGCCTGGACCGTGGCCGAGCGCCTGCGCCAGGGTATCAAAGACGCACCCCTCGCCACGGATCATGGTCCGTTGCGCATGACCATCAGCCTGGGCATCGCGGCCATGCATGCCCGGGAAACAAACCTTCAGGCCCTGCTGTCGCGTGCCGATCTGGCGCTCTACCAGGCCAAGGAGTCCGGCCGTGACCGCACCTGTTTCGCGGCACCTCCAGACCCCAGCGACTGCCAGGGGCCCCAGGACCATGGCACAAACCAGCCTCTTCCCCCCTGAGTATCCGACCGGAAAACACACACCGGTCCATGCGCAGCGCTTCAATAATTTTTATGGACATTCCGGTTCATCACGTTATGATGAAGCCGGAAAGTTTTTATACATCTCCAGAAACCCCCAGAAACCCGTTGGATGGCTGGAAGAACTTGCGAGCTGCATGATCTGATGCTCTTTAACCGGCAAGACAAGGTTCTGAAACTACGCCGCAACACCGTAAGACCGAGTTTTTGCACCTCCACCAAATTTTCCGATAATGGCAAAACCGGGGCAACCCGGTGACGCAAAGCCACGGATCCCGAAAGGGATAGCCGGGTTACCGAAGAAAATGGCCGATAACGACTCCCTTTTTTCCATAAAATTCACCCGCAGCACCCGAGGCCCTGTTACGGCAATGGCTGGAGGTGCTGTTTCTGTACCGGCATTCATACGGCATGAGTAAATTCAGCAACCGGCACCTTTCCGAGGTTTATCCCATGCGGTCTTTTCTGAAATATCCCTTTGTGAAAACTGTCATTCTTTCATTTTCCGCACTGCTCTGCCTGTCGGCACCGACCGTTGCTTCCAGCTGGCAAACCGGATTGGCAAAACGTCCTGAGAAAAACCTCGTCCAGCCAGCCGTGCCGGGCTCTGCGGTCTTTCCATGGCAGGCCTGCGCCCTGGCTCCAGCCGGTTTGTTGCTGCTGCTGGGGCCGGTTGCTTGCATCATATACCTGCGTCATAGGCGCACGTCCCGGGCGCTGCGGGAAAAGGAAAAGCTCTTTCGAGCCATGGTCAAGTTCACGCATGACTGGGAATTATGGCTGGACCCAAACGGTGCGTTACTCTATTCCTCCCCTTCCTGCGAACGCATCACAGGGTTTCGTGACGAGGATTTCAGGCGCGATCCCGACCTGCTTTCACAAATCATCGCCGTCATGATGCTGGACCTGGACGATTTCAAACAGATCAACGACACCACCGGACATGCCAAGGGCGATGAATTGCTGGTGATGCTTACCGCGCGGATGCGCCAGCAGTTGCACCCCGGCGACATGCTTGCACGGCTTGGCGGTGACGAGTCTATCCTGTTGCTGA
>NZ_JBFWJQ010000101.1:0-8829 GCF_050253115.1 Syntrophotalea sp. | reverse complement strand
CTACATCTTCGCGGTGGCGCCTGCGGGCTCTGCCGGCAGAGCAGCTTTTATGGGAGCGGTTTTTGGCTTCATAGCCTACGCGATATATGACTTGACCAATCTTACCTTCATCACCAACTATCCGACCAAATTTGTGCTCGTCGACATTGCATGGGGGACGTTCCTCTGCTCCGCTATCGCTTTTATTGGTTTCTTCACAAGGAGCCTATTCCTAAAATAATGATCGAAATCATCGCCGGCCTTTGTGTCACCTATTCTTTGCTGTTCCTGCTATCTATCGTTCTCAAGGACAACTCGATAGCTGATGTCTTCTGGGGGATGGGCTTTTTGCAGGTTGCGCTCCACGCCATCTATCGCTCGGAGACGAGAACGCCTTCCCAGGTGCTGTTTACCATCCTTGTTGCGCTGTGGGCTATGCGGATTGTTTCCTATATACTTTCAAAAAAGTGGATAAAAAAAGACGAAGATCCGCGCTATGCCAGGTGGCGTGAGCAATGGCAGCACTTTTATCTTCGCTCATTTTTCCAGATCTATGTGCTCCAGGGAGTGCTGGTAATGATCATCGCCATCCCGATTTTTCTCGTCAATAGCGCACCTCCTCCACTGGGTCTGGTCACCGCCGCCGGCACTGCTGTCGCGCTCTTCGGCCTGCTCTATGAGACGATCGGCGACCTGCAACTGCGCTCATTCATCAAGACCAGGGAGAAAGGGCAGATCATGACCCGGGGACTATGGAAATACTCCCGCCACCCAAATTATTTCGGCGAGAGCGTATTCTGGCTGGGCGCGAGTATCGTGGCGGCACAGGTTTCCTTATGGGCGTTCATAAGTTGGCTTCTGATCACCTTTCTGCTCCGATATGTCTCGGGGGTGCCGCCCGCGGAAGAACGATATGCAGACAACCAGGCATTTCAGGCTTATAAACGGGAGACTCCTGCGATGATACCCAGGTTTTTCAAATGAAGAGCCTCGTGCCCCTCTCAGGCCTTGTGGTTTATTCCGGGATTCTCATTCTTGAGAGATTGCAGATCATCCCGGACCCGGCATTCTTTTTACGGGTGCTGGACAGCGCTTACCAGGAATGGTCATTCCTGCTGCTGTTCCTGGTGATTTTGATCGAGAGCATCGTATATGTCGGTTTTTATTTTCCGGGCCAGCTTTTCGCGGTGCTCATCGTACTGCTTAACGATTTTACCTGGGGCAATGTGATCGTACTGACCATGGTCTCCATTGTCGCGGTGACTATCTCTGCTGCACTCAATTACCTGCTCGGCTCATTGCGAGAGACGAAACAGAGGGATTTCCGGATCAAGGAGTTGTTGCTCGCCATGCTGCATATCAACCTGTTGGCCCTCTACATGTTTCAGCTCGGGGTCTCGCGCTCCCACAAGAAGGTAATCCTCTATGCCGGCCTGCTGAACATCCCGTATTACCTACTTCTCATCGCAGGAACATTCCTCATCCGCGACCAGATCATGATCATCACGGAAGACTCCTATTTCCTGTTCTTCCTGCTCTGTGTGTGGACTATTTTCACCGTCATCCTCGACATCAGGGAGCGTAGAAACAAGCGACGGGTGCGACCCATAAAATAACCACCAACTAGAAAGAGCGCCATGAAACTTGCAATCGTCGGCTCCGGCATTTCAGCAATGACCTGCGCGCACTACCTCAAAGGGAAGTACGACATCTCGATCTTCGAGAAAAACGACTACCTCGGCGGTCACACCCACACGCATCGCATGGACGGCTTTACCCTCGACACGGGATTCATAGTTTTCAATCTTCACACTTATCCGAATTTGCTCAAAATGTTCGAAGAGCTCGGTATAGAGCGCCGGAAAAGCGACATGTCTTTTGCTGTCCACAATCTTCGAACCGGCCTCCAATACACAGGGTATAAGCCCTTTGCGCAAAGGAGGAACCTCCTGTCGCCCAGGCACTGGAAATTCCTGCGCGAAATCCAGACATTCTTCAGGGTCGGCCAGAGGGATCTGCAAAAGAATAATCCAGAATCGATCAGGGAATACTGCAAAAAGAACGGACTCTCCGATTACTTCCTCGAAAACTTCATTGTGCCGTTGTCCTCCGCTATCTGGTCAACCCCCGATACCAAGGAGTTTCCCATCGGGCTGCTCCTGCCTTTTTTCCACAACCACGGGTTGCTGAGTGCCCGCAAAAAATTCCAGTGGTACACGGTCAAGGGAGGGTCCGACACCTATACCAAAAAGATCGCCGCAGGACTCGACATTCACCTCAATGAGCCGGTGCTATCGGTAAAAGAAGGTTCGGCCATGCAACTTGAAACAGCCAGGCAAGCGTATGTGTTCGACTATGTGATTTTGGCTTGCCATTCCGATGAAAGTCTGGCCATTGCCAAAGGGCTGCCTGAAAAGAAACAGGAACTGCTTAGCAAGTTCCGCTACAATAAGAACCTTGCCGTGCTCCATTGTGACGAGGCTGTGATGCCTCCTGTGAGGGATGTCTGGTCAAGCTGGAATCACATCATCGATGGAGAAAAGACATCCACCGTATACTGGCTGAACATGCTTCAAGGACCAAAGACGCCGACCAACTATTTTGTTTCCATCAACCCTTTTCAAAAGATCCGGGAAGATAAGATCATCCGCACCATTCAATATGATCACCCTTTGTTCACCATCGAGAATTTCGAACTGCAGAAACGCCTGCAGGAACTGAACGAAGATACCAGGATATTTTTCGCCGGTGCCTATTTCCGACACGGTTTCCACGAGGACGGCTGCAAGTCCGGAATGGACGTGGTCAGGAGATTGCAATGAACTCGTGCGCCTATGTCTGCCGACTCAAGCACGACAGGCCAAATAAAAACAGATTCGCCTACAAAATATACATGTTCTATCTCGACCTCGATGAAATCGACCTGTTGGCCGACCGTTTTAAACTTTTGGGCAAAAACCGCTGGAATCTCCTGAGCTTTTACGACGATGACCACTTTCTTTTCGTCCGCCAAAAAGGCAAGCGGGATCGCATAGCTCGCGCGACTTTCGATTACACCAGGGAATATTATGTTGGCAAGAGCACCAAGGAACGGGTGCGGGAGGCTCTCGGGGAGCTGGGCTTCGATTTTGAACTCGGTAAGGTCTGCTTGCTGACCAGTCTCAGGAATCTCGGCTATATTTTCAATCCGGTGAGCTTCTACTATTGCTACGATGCGCAGGGCGAACTACGGGTTCTACTCTCAGAAGTCAACAACACCTACAGAGATCAGAAACTCTTTTATACGGCCTTAACTCCGGGCAACAAGAGACACCGCGACAAGCAGAAAAAAACTTCTATGTCTCACCCTTTATCGATATGGACACCGAAATCACCTGGTCTTTCGAAGAACCGGCAGAGACCTTGTTGATGGAGGTGAACTCGGTCAAAGACGGACAAGCCATACTCAAAACCTCTTTGGCCGGAGACCGTCGGCAGCTCAGCTCAACGTCGATCCTTTTGCTGTTCCTGCGCTACCCGATGGTGCCGCTCTTTACTATCATATTCATACACTGGCAGGCCTTGAAACTCTGGCTTAAAAAGGTCCGTTTCAGGGATAAAAGCACCAGCGATGATGAGATCATAAGAGGATTGAGATGATATTCAAGCAGGTGTTCTTCAGTTTGTTCAAAGGCAAAGATCTCAAAGGTACCCTCGAGATAGACTATAAAGGTCTGCACACCTTTGGCGATGGGCCAAAAGTCCGCATAAAGGTCAAAAACAAACGCTTCTTCAGGCGGGTCATCCTCTATGGAGATACTGGATTCGGTGAATCTTACTTTCTCGGAGAATTTGAGACGGACAACCTCTACGGGCTACTGGCCTGGTTTATTGAAAACAAGGACCAGCTTCCCTTGGACCACTCCCCCTTCTACCAAATGGAATGGGCGAAAATCATGGGAAGAATAAACCACGGCCTGAACAAGAACACAAAAAATGGGAGCAGGCGCAATATCCAAAGCCATTACGACCTGTCTAATCAGTTCTATTCGCTCTGGCTGGATGAATCGATGACTTACTCCTGTGCAATGTTCGATGAGGGCATGACCCTTCAGGAAGCTCAGGAAAATAAGTATCACAGGATATGTGAGAAGCTTGATCTCAAGAAAACGGACCATGTTCTGGAAATAGGTACAGGCTGGGGAGGCTTCGCTGAATTTGCCCAGAAGCATTATGGCTGCAGGATCACTACCATTACAATTTCTTGGGAGCAGTACCACTATGCCAAGGAAAGGCTGCGGAATATCGATCTGCGCCTGGCTGACTACAGGGATATTACAGGGAGCTATGACAAGATTGTCTCCATCGAGATGATGGAAGCATTAGGGCATAAATATGTTCCCCTGTTCATCGAACGATGCGAGGCCTCGCTGAAACCGAACGGCAGAATGGTCTACCAGATAATCACCATTCCCGATTCACAGTTCAGGCAATACCTCAGGAATCCCGGATTCATCAAAAAGCACATCTTTCCCGGGGGGGAACTCCTTTCGTTAGGCCAGGTCAAGAAAGAGCTTGCCCGCAACAAACTCAAGTTGCAGGACATCGAGGACATCAGTGAAAGCTATGTAAAAACGCTCCTCGCCTGGCAAAAAAAGTTCCATTTAAAAAAAGAAGAAATTTTGAGCCTCGGCTTCGATGAAGCCTTTTTGGGGAAATGGGATTATTACCTCACCTCTTGTGCCGTTGGGTTCGACACGAAATATATCAGCGACGTCCAACTGTCCATCGAAAAAACTTGCATTCGTTAGGCAGAAGTTTTTTGCCACTCGTTTTATGCACCTCCCTTTTTCTCAAATAACCTGGCCTATGAGAAAAACCCACCGGTTCGTTTGGTGGGTTTTTCAAGTTTGATGATGGGTGAATTTTTTTACCGCCTGCTGAAGTAATCCCTGGAATAAGTCATCGCCTCCAGTCGCGCAATCCTCTCCTCCATCGGCGGATGAGTGGAAAAAAGCTTCAGCAGCGACGAGCCGGATAATGAATGGTGGCTAGCGGCTGGACTGAAAGGGCGCTAGAGGCTGTGTCGGTCAGTGCCTCACCGGATCCTCAATAATTATCCGCAAACGCTTTCCAAGGGCAGCAGTGGCTTGTTCCAAGGTTTTGAGCGTGACGGCGGTGTTCTGTGGATCGAGAAGTCGGTTGACCGCCGCTCTGGAGGTCTGCATTTTGGCCGCCATTTCGGTTTTGGTCAGGCTCTGGTTCTCCATCTCCTGCTGGATCTGGTAAGCCAAAACCCGCTTAGCCGCGGTCGCCTCGACCTCGCTCAGGATGCCTTCCTCGGCCAGGAAGTCATCAAAATCGCTGCCGATGTTTTTATGGGTTGCCATCGAATTCAGCCTTTCTTTTGCGTGCCAGTTTCATGTCGTCGGCCGGAGTCTGCTGAGTCTTCTTTATGAAGCCGTGAAGGAGGATGATCCGCGGGCCGTGGGTGCAAAAAAGAACGCGAGCGATGCGGTTTCCCAGCCTGGAGCGAACCTCAAAAAGCCCCTCTCCTAAAGGCCGCACCAAAGGCATGCCGAGAGGCCAGCCCCATTGCACCGTTTTGATGTCCTCACCAATGATCTTCCGCTCCTCCGGCGGCAAATCCTTCAGCCACTCGCGGACGGGCTCTCTTCCGCTGTCCTGCCGGAAAAAATTTACTTGTAGTGGCGTCGGAGTTTCCATGTCGGCCATATTGTATCAAACTTGATACATCTGGCAAGAAAAAACAACAAGGAAGGAGAAAGTCATGGGAATGAGGATCGGATATGCACGGGTAAGTTCTGCTGGGCAAAAACTGGATGTTCAACTGGGTCGTTTGGCCGACTGCGATCGAATCTTCCATGGGAAGGCGTCTGGAGCAACCGCGAAGGATCGATCAGAGTTGCAAAAAGCGTTGGATTTTGTTCGGGATGAGGATGTTTTTTTGGTCACCAAGCTTGACCGCCTGGCACGGTCAGCCATTGATCTTGCTGGGATTGTCCAAAGGCTACAAGGGAAGAACGTCGATCTGGTTGTGCTAGACCAAGGTATCGACACTACAACCCTGTACGGCCGGTTACAGTTCAACATTCTCGCCGCGATTGGAGAATTCGAGCGGGAGCTGATAAAAGAACGATCTATGGAAGGCCGCGAAAAGGCTCTTTCTCGCGGAGTAAAGTTTGGCGCCAAACCGAAACTGACCAAAAAGGAAACTATCGATCTCATCAGGGATTTTGAAGCTCCAGGTTGCAGCAAAACGGAGATTGCCGAGCATTACGGTATCAGCAGGTCATCGGTCTATCGACTGTATGCCGAGAACCGCGAAAAAAGTGTCTAAAAAACAGCGGTAAATCAGAAAAAGCCCCCGGTCACAAAATCGGGGGCTATTGCGTCTGAAAAAGAGTGATTTTCAAACAAACCTTCGTACCAGCCAATCGATGAGTAAACGGTTGACCTCGTCGGGTTTTTCGACCTGAGTCCAGTGACCGCATTCGGGGATCAGGCTTTTTTCCAGATCGGGAACGTATTTTTCCATACCCTCTGCTAATTCCGGAGGTAAAAAGATGTCGTCTTCTGCGGAAACCATGAGGCACGGAACGGATATCCTGTCACTGGTGCCGGCAAGAAGCTGGTTGTTCCTGTGCAGGTTCGGTACCAGTTGATGGGGCCGGTCAATCCCCCGGCAGAAAAGGCTTCGACATAGACCTGCAAATCTTCCGGCGACATCAATGGGCTGCCAGCCGGGTCCGGGTCCAGAGCGGCGGCCTGGATGAAATCCCATTCGAGATTGCGGACCGCCGGGGGTGCGTCGATAAATTCGGCCATGGTCAGGGGACGAGCTCTGAACAGCCCTCCCAGAAATCTGGGCAAAAGATCCGCCGTCAGTTCGTTCTCGATTCCTTTCTGCAGAAAAGCCAATCGGTAATTGCCGGCGCTAAAATGGTTGCGCACCCAGCCTGCCGGGTCTTCGCCCATTCTTCGAAAATAACGATGCGGCGTGTTGAGTCCGATGACTCCAGCCACTCGCTCAGGATGTAGAATCGGCATTTCCCAGACCACATGGCCACCCCAATCATGCCCGCAGAACACCGCCTTTTCCAGTTCCAGAGCATCCAGCACACCGATCAGGTCGTCTGCCAGGTGTGGGAGGTCGTACTCCGCTACCGAGTCGGACTTATCGGACCTACCGTAGCCGCGCTGGTCGAGAGCAATGGCCCGAAATCCAGCGGCCGCCAGCGCAGGCAACTGATAGCGCCAAGAAAAAGCCAGTTCCGGAAAACCGTGGCAGAAAACCACCGGAAATCCGCCGCCCTGCTCATAAACGGCCAGGCGAATACCATGGGCTCGGATAAAGTACGGTTCGGGGAAATCAGTGCGCATGGGCGGGCTCCCTGTTTGGTCAAATTATCATTGTGTGGTGGCCGTTTTTGAAATAGCCTCCTGCAAAGGGCCGGTCAGGCTTCGGCAGTCGGCTTATCCAGCGGCAGTGGCCTGTGCCGCCTCGATGTCCTTGGCCGTGAAGAGCCACTGGACGGCAATGGCAACCAATTGATCCGTGTCATAGCGCCCCCCCAACCTCTTTGCCGCCTGCACGGCCTCCTGGAGGCGCGCGGCGCCCGCCTCTTTCGAGTCGGAGACCACGCACTTCAGGGCCAGCAGGCGCCGGTCGAAAAGCCCCACGAGAAAATCGGCTTCATCCTCCTCAAAGAGGCAGGGCCTCTCTGAGGGCTCGTTCGGCGCGGGCGCTTCCCGCTGGAGGGCCCGCACCTTCTAAACGGGAAGGGCAGCGAGAAGCTGCGGCTGCGCTCGCCACCAGGGCCTCGCGCTGACCGGGAAAACCATCTGCCCTCTTCCGATAAATTAAGCAGCCCGCGGTTATGACTGCCGCAGGCTGCTTGCCTTCCTACTTTCCTTAGAAGCGAATACCGACGTAAATGTTGTGTCCTTCGTATTCGCCTGTGAAATTACCAAACTTGGGATTTTCAGCATCGAAATAG
The DNA here is from genome assembly GCF_050253115.1 of Syntrophotalea sp. Classification (NCBI taxonomy): domain Bacteria; kingdom Pseudomonadati; phylum Thermodesulfobacteriota; class Desulfuromonadia; order Desulfuromonadales; family Syntrophotaleaceae; genus Syntrophotalea; species Syntrophotalea sp. The sequence continues at coordinate 850 of NZ_JBFWJQ010000101.1, read as the reverse complement.
CGATAGCCGACGTCGAAAACCACCGATTGCATGGCGAAACTGAGACCGACCATGGCCTGCCAGGCAAAGACGTCATCGTCGTCGTCCACCCGCCCGAAACCCGTTACCGTGCCTAAATCGGCGTCAATTCTGGCCATGCCCACACCGAGGCCGATGAAGGGGCGGAACTGCAACAAGTCGAAATCGAGGTAGGCATTGACCATGCCGCTCATGACCTGGAACTTGTCGCCTCTCCCCGCTCTGATGCCACCGATGCCGATGCCGTCGATATCATTGCGGCGGTAAGCCACCTCGCCTTCCAGCCGGAACCGTTCAAACTGTTTGCCGACGGCAACAAATGCGCCCCAGCCATCGTCGAAAGCAACATCCCAGTCAGGGCCAGGTGCGCGAACATCGGCATCGCTCAAATCGACCCACATACCGCCCAGGCTGAGGTACGGTTTTGCCGAGGCGCTGCTGGCCGCAAAGAGCAGTGCCATGCAGATGAAGAAGATTCTTTTCGCCATGATTGCCTCCGTTGGTGAGAGTACATACTTCCCAGTTGCTGCACCCCTTTGCAGCAACGCGGGAAACCCACACATGGTGTAGTTCTAAAAGAAGGTTTACCAGTCGCAGAAGATTATTCAATCGTCTGCCGAAAAAAGCGAAGGGGTGGGACAGGAGAATGGCGGCTGCGGAGAAGGGGGCAGTCGGGCAAATCACCTACCCTTTGCATAAATACCCCCGACATCGGCTGAAGTCGGGTTAAAAGGTTCCTTGTGTCCTTAGGTGGGGAGGGCACAAGGTTCTCTCTTCGGATTAAAGGTGGGAACCCGATAGATTCTGGGCGTCCTGCGTTCGACAGGCACGA
>NZ_JBFWJQ010000100.1:0-8879 GCF_050253115.1 Syntrophotalea sp. | reverse complement strand
TCATTCAGAAGAAGGGCTGCCGGACCAACCTCGACAATGCGCCCTTTTGCAACCCGCAAAGCACCGTGTTCGATACAGGGCCCCACCATGGTCAGCAGATATCGCGCCAGAAAAATCGTCGGTGCGTTGGCCGCCATGGATTCGGCGGCTCTCAGATGGCGTTGCGCAGGTTGCCCTGGCCCGGGCTTTCGCTTTTCTGGGAGGTCGGGACGTTCCTGTCATCGACGAATACCAGCTTCGGCTCGTACAGGGAGGCCTTTTCGGCATCGATCTCCAGCCAGCTGGCGATGATGACCTTGTCACCCCGGGAGACCAGGCGGGCAGCCGCGCCGTTGATGCAGATCACCCCGCTTCCCGGTTGTCCTTCGATGGCGTAGGTCTGAAAACGGGTTCCGTAGGTGACATTCCAGATATCTACCGCCTCGTACGGCAGGATATCGGCCTGTTTCATCAGCTCGGAATCGATGGTGATGCTGCCTTCATAGTCGAGATCGGCACCGGTCACGGTAGCACGATGGATTTTGGATTTGAGCATTTTCCGCTTCATAGGATATGTCAAACCTCCTCGAAGATGTAGTTGTTGTCGATCAGTCGTGTGCGGCCGATATATACAGCCAGCAACAGGACAGAGTTGGTATCCACGCGTTCGACACTTTCCAGGGTGTCGCCGTCGCAGATTTTTATGTAATCGATGCGGGCATCCGGCTCCCGTCCGATACGCTCGCGCACCAGTCCCACCAGGCGCCGGACATGCTGCTCCCCGTGGCGAGCGGCCACGCCGGCCTGGCGCATGGCATCGATCAGGGCCAGAGCCTGCCGGCGTTCAGCAGGGGACAGATAGATATTGCGCGAACTCATGGCCAGCCCGTCCGGCTCGCGCACCGTCGGCATGCCGAGGATCTCGATGGGCATGTTGAGATCCGCAACCATGCGGCGCAGCACGGTCAACTGCTGGAAATCCTTGCGACCGAACAGGGCGACATGGGGCTGGACAATATTAAACAGCTTGCAGACCACCGTTGTCACCCCGCGAAAGTGCCCCGGGCGGCTCTCCCCGCAGAGGGTTTTGGTCAGTCCCTCGACGTTGACATAGGTTGCAAAGCCGCCGGGATACATACCCTCTACAGTCGGATGCAAGAGAATATCGACACCGGCCTGCCGTGCCAGTTCGGCGTCGCGCTCGAGATCCCGGGGATAGGCGGCGAAATCTTCCTTGGGTCCGAACTGGGTGGGATTGACAAAGATAGAAGCCACCAGCAGGTCGCCCCGCTCGCGGCCCTCCCGCATCAGCGACAGGTGGCCTTCATGCAGACACCCCATGGTTGGCACAAACGCAATGCGCTTTCCGCTCCTGCGGACTTCTTCGCAGCGGCTCTGAACCACTTTGATATCATAGATAATTTCCATAACAGCTCAGCACATCCTCGTTTCAGGAAAAACTGTGTTCAGGGCCGGGAAACACGCCCTGCTTCACTTCGTCGATATAACTTCTGACCCCCTGCCGGATCAAAGTGGCGGCATCGGCATAGCGCTTGACGAATCGCGGGGAATACTTTTCACACAGACCGAGGATATCGTGAATCACCAGCACCTGGCCGTCACAGGCAGCACCCGCGCCGATACCAATGGTCGGGATGTCGAGGGTTGCGGTAATCTGGGCGGCGAGCGCCGCTGGTATGCCTTCGAGAACGACAGCGAAAGCACCGGCTTGCTGCACGGCACGCGCGTCATTCAGCAATTGGCGGGCCTGCTGATCCTGCTTGCCCTGCACCCGATAGCCGCCCATGCGATGGATCGACTGGGGAGTGAGCCCGATATGCCCAACCACCGGGATGTCCATATTGACGATAGCCCGTACGATGTCGGCGACATGCTCCCCGCCTTCGATCTTGACAGCCTGGGCGCCCCCTTCCTTGATCAGGCGTCCGGCATTGAGGCGCGCTTCGCGCAGGTCGACCTGGTAGGACAAAAAGGGCATATCGGCCACCAGAAAGCCCTGCCCTAACCCGCGCGCCACGGCGCGGCAATGATAGATCATTTCCTCCATGGTCACCGGCAGGGTATGCTCGTAACCGGCAACCGCCACCCCGACGGAATCGCCCACCAGCACCATGTCGACCCCCTCCAGGTCCATCAGTCGCGCAAAGGGATAATCGTAGGCGGTAAGCATGGCGATCTTTTCCCCCTCGGCCTTCATGCGCTGGATATCGAGAACCGTTTTACGTTTCTGCATGGCTCTTCTCCATGACGTGTTGTTCGGATCCCGGCCAAAAAAAAAGCCTTTCGGACGCCGTCCGAAAGACCTGTGCCTGCAGGAGACATACGAATACCGCTCCCGGTGGTACAACTGCCTTCCGTCCCGGTCCAATGGATCCAGGCGGTATGAAACGTGCGAAAAAGGCAGACCCCCTGCGGCTCCGGCTCATGTTCCGGGCCTGCATCCACCTCTTTCTCAAAGTTGGGCATCTATAACACAGGATTGCGGCGCTGTCCAGATTTTTCCCTGATTTCCACATCCGGCAACGGGTTTCCGGCCGAAATCGCATCCTGGAGGCTGCCATGCCGGCCCCGGCCAGCCACGCCACATTTGCGCCCATGATCTGAAACCTCCCGTCGCCGGCGCGACAAAACCCGACGATACGAGGCTATGCCATAAACCACATTTAATGTTTTTCTCTGTTTCAAATTGTTTTATTCATAAGAAACTTTCCCGTATAATGAATCGAAAATGCTATGTTTCGGGCTGATCAAGCCTGCCACAAAGCGCTAAATCATCCTTTACTGAACGAACCGCCTTCGATGCAGGCTTGGAATTACCCGACTGTGGCCGCACGGCATCCGATGAATAAACGGGCTGCATCCCTGGGGGAGGGATCCGGTCCGGCGAGCGGCAGGTGAGGGACAATCTGCATGATTTGAGGAGAATATCCGCATGAAAAAACAAATAGTCATCTGCATGGGAAGCTCCTGCTTCAGCCGCGGCAACGATCGAAATCTTGAAATCATCGAAACTTTTATCGCGGAACACAAAATGGAACATCAGATCGATTTGCGCGGCGCGCGCTGCGAAGACAGTTGTGATCGCGGCCCCATCCTCAAGATCGACGACAAAGTGTTTTTCCATGCCAACAAGGCGGATCTTATCAAAATCCTGGAGGAACAGCTGCTCGGCGATGACGGATCCACGCCGGCCGGGTCGTAATCGCCCAGCTCTGCTGCAGGCTTGCAATCCGCCCGTCGCCAACCTGCGAAAAAGACCTCCAAAACTCCGTCCCTGTCGGCACAAAATCTGAAAAGGTCTTTACATGAATCAGAACCCGTCTCTTCAACCGGCCATTTTCACCCAGGAAACAGAGTGCCAGGACTGCTCCAAATGCGTCAGGTACTGCCCGGTCAAAGCTATCAAGGTCGCCGATGGGCAAGCCCGTATCGTTCCGGAAAAATGCGTCAGCTGCGGAACCTGCGTCCGGGTTTGTCCCGCCAATGCCAAGCGGGTACGTAACGACCTCGACCAGATCCGCCATCTGGTTCGATCCGGCGCGCGGGTTTTCGCCTCCATCGCCCCTTCCTTCGTCAGCGAGTTTCCCGACATCCCTTCGACCCACATCATCGCGGCGTTGCGCAAACTTGGCTTTGCCGGCGTAAGCGAGACTGCCCTCGGCGCCCAGGAAGTGTCGGCCCTGGTGGCCACGGAACTGGCCAAGGGCGAAAATCGTCTCTATCTTTCCTCCGCCTGCCCGGCAGCGGTGACATTTATCCAGAAATACCTGCCCGAACTCTCGGATTCGATAACCAGGGTATATTCCCCCCTGCTGTCGCACTGTACCATGTTGCGGGAACATTTCGGCCACGACGCGAGCATTGTCTTTATCGGACCCTGCGGCGCAAAGAAAAATGAAGCTGACCGGCATCCGGAACTGCTGGATGCGGCCATCACCTTTGCCGATCTGCGCCAGTGGCTGCTCGACGAACACATCGACCCGGCCGCACTGCGTCCCGGCGGCGAAGACTGTTTTGTCCCCCAAAACGCCCAGGAAGGCGCCCTCTACCCCGTGGAAGGAGGCATGATCGAGACCATACGCCTGCATGGCGACTGCGATAATGTGCGCTGCATTACGGTCGCTGGCATCAACGGCATCCGCCACGTGTTGTCGGGATTCAAGCCCAAGACCCTGCCGCAACCGCTGTTCATGGAACTGCTGGCCTGCCGCGGGGGCTGCATCAACGGGCCCTGCGCCCAGATGCGGGAAGGCAATCTGGATCAGTGGCAGGAAATCATTGCCCGCGCCGAAGTGCCGGCCGCGCCACTGCAGCGGATGCCGCGACGCGACATCATGGAAACCATTTTCGACCAACCCCTGCAGACACAGCACTACAGCGATCAGGAGATCCACCAGGCCCTGCGTCTGATCGACAAGGAAAAAACCGAGGACGAACTCAATTGCGGAGGATGCGGGTACGAAACCTGCCGGGAATTCGCTCACGCCATTCTCTCGGGACACGCTGAAGTATCCATGTGCCTGTCCTACCTGCGGCGTCAGGCGCAGCGCAAGGCCAATGCGCTGCTGCATTGCATTCCTTCGGCCATTGTCCTGGTAGACAAGGATCTGCGGGTGGTGGACTGCAACCGGCAGTTCGCCGAACTGTTCAGCAAAGACCTGGCGGAAACCTATGATTACTGCCCGGGACTCAAGGGCGCGGTACTGGAACACATCCTGCCCTTTCCCCAGCTTTTTCGACAAGCCCTGGACAGCGGCGCGACTCTGCAGCACGATGCCCTGCATGTTGAAGATCGCATCTTCCAGATCAACATCTTCCCCATTGAACCGGGGCATGTCACCGGCGGCGTCATCAGCGATATTACGGCGCACGAAATGCCGCGGGAGATGATTGCCCGCCGGGCTCGGGAAGTCATCCATAAAAACCTCAAGACGGTTCAGGAAATCGCCTGCAAACTCGGAGAAAACATGGCGGAGACGGAGATTCTCCTGCGTTCGCTGGCGGAAGGCTTCGCTCCGGCCCGCCCGGTGGTGGACGAAGAACTCCGCGAAGAGGACAGGTAAGCAGCGATGAACAACTCACTGTTCGTGGAAATAGAATCGTTTCAATATAACTGCGTCGGCGAGGATATCTGCGGCGACTGCTTCATGATGGAGAAAACGCCGGGCTTCAATCGCATTATCGCGGTGCTGTCCGACGGACTGGGACACGGGGTCAAGGCCGGCATCCTTTCCAACATGACGGCGTCCATGGCCCTGAAATTCATCGGCAGCAACCAGGCACTCATTCCCTCCGCCGAAACCATGATGGACGCCCTGCCCATCTGCCAGAAACGCAAAATCAGTTACGCCACCTTTTCCATCATCGATTACATACCCGGCGAAACCGTACGGATCATCGAGATGGACAATCCGCCCTTTATCCTGATCCGCAACGGCAAACTCCTGGACCCGGCCTTCAAGGAAGTATGGTCGCCGCGTCATGAAAACCGTAAAATGCGGATTTATGAAGTCGATGTAAAACCTCAGGACCGGCTGATTTTCATGTCCGACGGCATCAGCCAGGCAGGCCTTGGGTCCGACCAGCACAAACTCGGCTGGCGCCGCCAGGGATGCGCTTCACATGTGATCGATCTGGTGCGCGGGAATCCTTCCATATCCGCCCGGGAACTGGCCCGACAGATCGTCGATACGGCGAAAAGTCTCGAGGAAAATCGCCAACCCGGCGATGACATGACAGCCGCCGTATTTTACTTCCGCACCCCGCGACGCACCATTCTGCTGACAGGACCCCCCTTTTCCAAAAATTACGACCGGGAATATGCCTGGATCCTCAATGCATTCCGGGGCAACAAGGTCATTTGCGGAGGAACCTCCGCGGAAATCGTGGCGCGGGAGCTTGGCAGGGAGATCCACACGGACCTCTCCACGGTCGCCAAAGGCATCCCTCCCCTGGCGACCATGGAAGGCGTCGACCTGATTACGGAAGGCATTCTGACTTTGACCCACGCCGCCCAGTATCTGGAACGCGGCGAAGCCCCCCAGGAAAGCAACGGTGCCGCCCAATTGACCAACCTTCTGCGTGACAGCGACAGCATCCAGTTTGTGATCGGCACCAAAATCAACGAGGCGCACCAGTCCCCGCGCCACCCGGAAGACCTGGAGATCCGCCGCAACATAGCCAAGCGCCTGGCGCGTGTACTGCAAAAAAAGTATCTCAAGGAAGTAAACATCCGCTATATCTGACCAGAATGCAAACAGCGCATAGCGAACCGCAAAAATAGAGTACCTTGCACACTGCTGACATCGGCACCGTTTCAGGCCTGCGCATCGGCCAGCAACGGCAGCAAATTTCCCAGGTCCACCCCCGGCACACCCACCAAGCGTCGCGCAATGTCCTTGAAAGCCTCATGCTCGGTGTGCCCGGGATTGTGAACGGCCCGATGTCTGTAGTCCTCCCCTGAAAAAGTCCCCCAGTCAGACAACTGGCTGAAATAGGCCGAGAAACCGAAGTCTTTGGCCAGCGCTGCGAAGGCCGGCATTTGGCGGAAATTGTTCCGCTGCACCACGAAACTCAGCCGAATCCGCAAGCCAAGCGTTGCTATGAAAGCCAGGTTGTGTAACAGACAACCAAAATCACCGCCGCGACGATTCTCCGCATAAGTTGGTGCGCTGGCGGCATCGACGGAGATTTCCGCCGAACGAATCAGGGCTCGGGCCAAACCCAGCCCCTCCCATGCAGACGCATCCCAGAGTTGCGCGTTGGTATGCAGTCGGAGCGTATGCAGTCGGGGGAAATCGGAAGTATCCAGATTTTGCAGAAAGGCCAGGTAGGATGGGCTCCCGAAGGGGTCCCCGTAACCGCTCACGGTTATTTCCTCTACGCTCGGTCCGAAGGCTTGCTTCAGGCGGACTTCTATCTGCCGAATGCGCCCCAGGTAGCGCCCGCCGACCCGAACCAACCCCTTTCGACAACTGGGACAGGCAAGATTGCAACGCGCATCGTAACAGAGATTGAGCTGACGAGGCCCAAAAGGCAAATGCAGGTCGTTCCGACGCAAGACCTCCCGAAGATATGGCAACGGTACCGCATCCTGCGGCATCACAGGAGCCTGCCGTCCTGCCAGGCGGGGGCAGCGCACCTGGTCGCACAGGGAAAAACTCCCGTCCAGAACGGATTGACGCAGACGCATGGCAACCGGGCCGTTCCAGATATAATCGAAAGAATCCCGGAGAAGATTGCCCAGGGGGACATTCACCCAGGATGGGCAGCAGGCAAAGACCGAACCATCGGCGTGAATCTCGCACCAGACAAACGGTTGGATACACACCAGTTTTTGATGGGATTTGACAGACATACAGCTTGTTGGTGCAGCCAAAACGAAAATCTCTTCTCAAGAAAAAAGCCTCCATGTGACAAGCACATGGAGGCTTTTTTATGGTGCTGGTTTCCTGCGGAGCAGTGCGTATGCACCGACCAGGGAAGCCATCCGTCCGAATTACTCGGCAGCGGGCTTCTCTTCGGCCATGGCATCGGCAGCGGCTTCGGTAGCTTCAGCAGCTTCGTCGGCAACGGCTTCAGCAGCTTCGTCGACCACGGCTTCAGCGGTCTCGGCAGCTTCTTCAACAGCCTGATCCATAGCCGGAGCAACTTCCTGGGCCTGCTCAACGGCAGCGGGAGCTTCTTCTTTTTTCTGACAGGCAACCGTCATACCAGCCATAAGAAGGACGCAAAGAAACACAACAACTTTCTTCATCATGACAAATCTCCTAAACCCCGTGAATGTTGTACTTGAAAATCGTCTGTCCCTGTGACAGACGGCCAAAAAATACTCCTTTTTACAACAAAATCAACAGAAATTTTGCAAAGCGGCAATTTTTTTTTGCGGCCTGAAAAGCCTGTTTTTTTATCAATGTTTTCAATATGTTACAAATGGGAACAAAATAATTTTTTATTACTGTTCGCCCCATCGACAGCCAGCAGTCAGGTCAAAAACATCGAAATCCCAAAATTCCTCGCCCGCTGGTATCCCGCCATCTCGTTTTCAGACCAGGCATGCATGGCCGCGCCGGCAGGAATTGCCGGCTGTTCGACACCGATGGCAACATAACCCTTGCATTTCAGAAAATACAGAGCACGATGCAGAGCCCCTGATGAACTCTGCTCCATGACCCAGAACCTGGCGCTGACTCCCGGCACTACGCGATAATTCGGATTGCCGGGAACCGGCCTGGCTCGAATAACAAGAAAGTAAATCTTCATATCGCGAGACCTGACTATACCACCCCCTATGTGAACATGCAAACATTGACCGGCATTATGGGCCTCAATTCGTAAGTGTCGTGCAACTGCGACACATTGAGACCAGAAAAAATGCCCGTCACCGCTTCCACAAAATCCGTGGTGCACTACGACCCAGGCGGAGGACTAAAAAGGCATTCTAATGCTACCATCACAGTTTTCCTAAGTATAGGGAAAAGTCACGATCTGCAGCAATTTTGGGTTGACAGTCGGGTTTTTTCAACTCTATACTGCCGACGCTTTTGCTGTGAATTTTCAAGATTCGTTTTTGTCACAAATAACCATTTGGGTTGGGGTAACGCTGCCGGATTTTTGAACTGGTTGGAGGGGTGTTCTGCGCGCAGCTTCAGACAGGATTAAAACATTTTTTCAAAAAAGTTTAAAACCTGCTGAAATCCCATTATTCTTGGGCCTGATCGATACAAACACATCTCATGAGGAGGGGAACAATGTGTAAGTATCCCCCGGTCAAACCGGGGGCTTTATGGGTGAACCGCTCAAAGCGGTTGGCTCAAACCTTGGGCCGCCTAAAGGCGGCTGGCTATTTGAGCAGGTTCAATTGATCCAATCTGCTATCT
>NZ_JBFWJQ010000099.1:0-8999 GCF_050253115.1 Syntrophotalea sp. | reverse complement strand
ACGGCCGGCAGCGACGAAGGCAGCAGCGGCAGCGATTCGCGGCGAAGAGGGCGGGAGGACGGCGCCGCCATGGTCTCGGGCAGCCGCATCGATACCGACTCGAGCGCCGATTTCTGGAGTGAACTGGGACTCGCCCTGCGTACCATGATCGGCCAGGACGAGGGGCGGCGGGTGGTTGTACAGCCCCAGGCCGGCGTGGTAGTGGTTCGCGCGCTGCCAGAGGAATTGCGTACCATCGAACGCTATCTTTCCGCCATCCAGGGCAATCTGCGGCGTCAGGTTATTCTCGAAGCCAAAATTCTCGAAGTTGAACTGGGCGATGGCTATCAGGCCGGCATTAACTGGACGGCCATGAGCGGTGACGTGACGGTGGGGCAGACGCGGGGTGATATTTTCGCCGATAACGGCATGGCCGAGGTCGTTGGCAGTGATGGTGCAGCCATTGCCTCCGGCCTGGCTTCTGGCGCCTTCGGCGGGGTGTTCAGCGCTGCTCTGAATTTCAAGAACTTCCAGGCTTTTATTGAACTGCTGGAGACGCAGGGGGATGTGCAGGTTCTGTCCAGCCCGCGGATCGCCACCGTCAACAACCAGAAAGCCATGATCAAGGTCGGGTCCGACGAATTCTTCGTCACCGATGTTTCCAGCGACACGGTTACCGGCACCACTACCACCACTTCACCCGACATCACGCTGACGCCGTTTTTTTCCGGCATTGCGCTGGATGTTACGCCCCAGATCGATGCGGATGGCCGGGTTACGCTGCATATCCATCCCACGGTCAGCGAAGTCACGGACCAGACCAAGAACATTACCGTCGCCGGCCAGACGCAGAGTCTGCCGTTGGCATTCAGCACGGTGCGGGAGTCCGACAGCATCGTTTCGGCCGACAGCGGCCAGGTGGTGGTGATTGGCGGGTTGATGAAGGACCAGGTGCAAAAGCGTGACGCGGGCGTGCCGCTGCTCGGCCGGTTGCCGGGCATCGGCAGTCTGTTTCGTCAGACCCAGTCGGTGTCGCGTAAAAGTGAACTGGTGATTCTGCTGCGGCCGATGGTCGTCGAACCCGGCACCTGGGAACAGTCGCTCGACGCGTCCCGGCAGCGTTTTAAAAGCCTCGGCCGGGATTTCGACATGCAATGGCGCGGCGGCCGCTTTGCGCGGCCTGTCCAGTGACAGGCGCCCTTTAAGTTGGAGGGCGCGGCTGGTAGCGGCAAGACCCTGAGCTGCCGGCATTTGCTGGATGGGGCTTGGCATCGCTCTTGAAGGATTCTGTTCAAAAAGGCAGGCCTGTCAAGCTTATGACCGGGCCCTCGCTCGGGGCGGTTTGCCCGACGGCGTGCGAGCCTGCGTCCGCCAGCGGTTGCAGGCTCTGGCGTAGAGGCCCTGCGGCGACACTGCCGCCGCAACGGATACGGATGGGGATAGAACGTGACGGTACGCAAAAAAATACGCATCGGCGAGCTTCTGGTCCAGCACGGCATCATCAGCGAGGAACAGCTGCATCTGGCGCTGGCCGAGCAGAAGCGCACCGGCAGCAAGCTCGGCCACACGCTGGTCGAGCTGGGTTATCTGAGCCTGACCGGCTTTCTGAAGTTTCTCGGCCAGCAGTTGCAGATTCCCTTCATCGATCTGCGTCACTATCAGTACAAGTCGGAGACGGTGCGCCTGCTGCCGGAAATCTATGCCCGGCGGTTCCGCGCCCTGGTGCTGGCGGAGGAGCGTGACGGCCTGCTGGTGGGCATGGCCGATCCGACGGATATTTTCGCTTTCGACGAGCTGCGGCGCATTCTCAAGCGGCCCGTGAAGCTGGCCGTGGTCGGCGAGGATGAACTGCTCGATATCGTCGACCGCATCTACCGTCGTACCGACGAAATCATCCACATCGCCGGCGAACTCAGCGAGGAACTCGGCGAAGGCGGCATCGACCTGGAGTCGTTGCTGTCGGGCAGTGATGTCGAGGACGCGCCGGTGGTGCGACTGCTGCATACCCTGTTCGAGGATGCCGTGCAGGTCGGCGCTTCCGACATCCATATCGAACCGGATGAAACGGTGCTGCGCATCCGGCAGCGCATCGACGGCCTGCTGCATGAGCAGGTCATGAAGGAAAAACGCATCGGCGCGGCGCTGGTGTCGCGGTTGAAGCTGATGAGCGGCCTCGATATCTCCGAACGGCGCCTGCCGCAGGACGGGCGTTTCAATATCCGCGTGCGCGGCCGCAGCATCGACATCCGCCTCTCGACCATGCCGCTGCAATACGGCGAGTCGGTGGTCATGCGTCTGCTCGATCAGTCCGGCGGCCTGTTGAGCCTGGAACAGATCGGCATGCCGGACACCATGCTGCAGCGGTTTCGCACCCTTGTTCAGCGGCCCCACGGTCTGGTACTGGTTACCGGCCCGACCGGCAGCGGCAAGACCACCACGCTGTACGGTGCTCTGAATACCCTCAACGACGCCGGCAAGAAGATCATCACCGTCGAGGATCCCGTCGAATACCGCCTGCCGCGCATCAATCAGGTGCAGGTGCAACACCGCATCGATCTGTCCTTCGCCCGCATACTGCGGGCCGCTTTGCGGCAGGACCCCGACATCGTCATGGTCGGCGAAATGCGCGACCAGGAAACCGCCCAGATCGGCCTGCGCGCCGCCATGACCGGCCATCTGGTGCTCTCCACCCTGCACACCAACGATGCCATCAGCACCGCTCTGCGGCTTCTGGACATGGGCGCCGAAGGATTTGTGGTCGGCAGCTCCCTGCTGGCCATTTTGGCCCAGCGTCTGGTGCGGCGCATCTGTGAAAGCTGCGTCGAAGACGATCCTCTCGATGCCGGACAGCGCAGCTGGCTGGCCGCCATGGTCGGGCCACAGTCTCTGGGACAGCGGTTCAGGCGCGGCGCCGGCTGTCCCCGCTGTCACAATACCGGCTATCACGGCCGCATCGGTGTTTTTGAGCTGCTGCGGATCGACACGCCGCTGGCCGATGCGCTGCGGCGCAGCGACAGCGCCGGCTTTGCGCGGCTGGCTCGCTGCCAACCGGGATTTGTGGGGTTGTCCATGGCCGCTTACGACTATGCCTGCCAGGGGATCACCAGCATGGAAGAAGTGCTGCGTGTCTCCGGGCAGCTCGAAGACCTGGATCCTGTTGCCGGCGATCCGGCCGGTTATGTACTGAATGAGGATGGTGAGCATGCCCCGGTTCCGATACCAGGCACGTAGCGCCGCTGGCGCACTGCTCGAAGGGACCATGGAGGCGGTAAACGCCGCACTGGTTGCCGACCAGTTGCTGGCGAACGGATCGACGCCGGTGCGCATTGCGGAAGAATCCGGCAACACCCCTTCGCCTTCGGTTTTGACCTGGCAATTCGGCGGGCGGCGCATCGACTCCGCAGACCTGATCCTGTTCTGTCGTCAGATGTACAGCCTCACCAGGGCCGGGGTGCCGCTGCTGCGGGCCCTGCGCGGCATGACCGAATCGGCCTGCAAGCCGATCATGGTGGAGACCCTGCAAGCGGTACTGGAGGATCTCGAAGGCGGTCGCGACCTGTCCGGGGCGATGCGGCGGCATCCCGGGGTTTTTCCGCCCCTGGTGGTCAACATGATTCAGGTCGGCGAAAGCAGCGGGCGGCTCGATACATCGTTCAGCGAGGTCGCGACCTATCTGACCCGCGAGAAGCAGACCGCCGACCAGATTCGGGCGGCGCTGCGCTATCCGACGTTTGTGCTGGTGGCCATCTCCGTGGCCATCGCCATCATTACCCTGTTCGTCATACCGGCTTTCGAAAAACTGTTCAGAGGACACGGCGCCCAATTGCCTTTGCCGACCCGCGCCATTCTTGGCATCTCCAACTTTGCCGTGTCCTGGTGGTGGGCCATCCTTATCGCCCTGGTCGCCGGCTTTTTCAGCTGGCGCGCCTGGGTTCGCACCGAACGGGGCGCAATGGTCCGGGACCGGTTCAAGCTGCGCCTGCCGGTGGTTGGCAGCATCATCCATCGGGCTGTTCTGGTGCGCTTCGCACGGGGTTTCGCCATGGGCTACGGCGCCGGGATGCCGCTTATCCAGTCCCTGACCCTGACCGCCCAGGCGGTGGGCAACAGTTACGTGCAGCAGCGCCTCGGCAAGCTGCGGCGCGGCGTCGAGCACGGCGATACCCTGACGCGCAGCGCCGCCGCCAGCGAGATGTTTACCCCGCTGGTGCTGCAGATGCTGGCGGTCGGCGAGGAGACCGGCTCCGTCGATACCATGCTGCTGGAGATCAGCGACTTCTATGAACGTGAGATTGAATACGACATCAGCCGCCTGTCCAGCGCCATCGAGCCGATCCTGATCGTCATCATCGGCGCCATGGTGCTGGTGCTGGCTCTGGGCGTGTTCTTGCCCATGTGGAACATGGCCAGCGTCATGCGCGGGGGCTGAGGCGCATGGCGAAGCCCAAAAGTTCCCGGTATCAGCGCCGCTGGACCCTGCGGCTGTTCGAATGGGGTGTGCTGGCCTGTGTTCTTCTGATTCTGACAGGGGTGTTTCTGCGCAAGGTTCGTCATCTGCAATGCGAAGCCGAGCGGCTCACTGTGCAGGCCACCATCGACAATCTGCGCACTGCCGTGCTGCTGGCTTCCGTATTTCACAAAGAAAATGAACGGGCCTGCCTCAATGCCCGGCCGGGCGGCAATCCGGCGGCACTGCTGACGGCAGAAACGGGCCTGACGCTGGAAGGCTACCGGGGAGCAGCGGACGACGTGGATCCGGCCGCAGTCGCTCCGGGCGCCTGGTATTTCGACCGGGCAACAAAGACGCTGATCTATCGGGTGCGCTGTGCCGAAGGCTTTCAAAGCCCCCTGTCCGGACCGGCGCGGCTTCGCCTGTGTCTTCGCAGGGCGCACCCATCCACCACAAACGCCATGCCCCTGGTCGTTGAACCGTGCGAGAGCTACGCGTGGGGGGACTCAGATTAACCGAAGGCATTTTTATCAGGATTTAGAAAAAGACGGCATGTTTTTGGCACTTTTTATGAAAATTACATTGGGCATAACCGCATATGTCAAAAATATGGCCCCCTTGGGGTGCTTTCGGAGGGGTGATGCTGCTGTCTTCAGGCGAGGACAGAAGCCAGCCTTCTTATTTTTAACCATGTTTTTGAACACATCAAAGGAGAGAAACGTGAAAAGTCAGAGTGGTTTTACCCTGATCGAGCTGGTGGTGGTGATTGTAATTCTGGGGATCCTGGGGGCGGTCGCCGTACCGAAGTTCATCAGCATGGAAGCAGAGGCGGCGCGCGCATCAGCAAAAGGCATTGCCGGTGCGTTGACTTCCGCGTCAGCCATCAACTATGCACTTTACAAGGCAAATCCGGACTCGGCCGATGTCGTTGCGGTAAATAGCTGCGAGGACGTAAAGGAGTGCGTCGAAGGCGATGATCTGGATAGTAATTTTGAGATCGTTGCAGATACGGCAATTGCAGCAGACACAAATGTCGGGGATTGCTCAGTCAAATATGTGAATGATGAATCGATTACGGCCTCTTTCAAGATTTACCGCACGGCGGCCAATCCCTGATATGTTATGCGCCCCCTCCCGCTGTTCGGCGAGCGGCTGGGAGGGGGACGAAAGTACCCAGTCTATCCATATTGTGCCTGTCCGGGCATGTACGTTGCGATCGCTTCACGGTTTGTCAAGCGATACTTCCCTGAAAAACCGCACCAGCACATCTTTGATTTCATCCCTTGCTTTTCGGTAGGCTTCCCTGATCTCATCATCGCTTCCCAGTGACCGCGACGGGTCCAAAACGCCTGTAAGGTACACTCTTCTGCCGCCATGGCTGGTCTGTTGCAGGTGGGGGCAGACGGCATTGCAGCGCCCGCAGTAACTGGTGGCGCCGTGGAGCAGGCACTTTTCCCCGGCGTCGCCCAGCAGCGTGATTACATAGTCGAAGGTTTCTTCGGCGAAGTCCTCCTCCGCTTTTGTCATGCAGTCGGTAACGGCGATGCCGATTTCGGACAGGACCGCTATCAGGCGTGGATCGACGGGTGCGGCATCGGCCGCGGCGGCCGAGGCGTGGACCCGATCCCGCAGAAAATGGTTGGCCAGCCACGCGGCCATTTGCGCGCGGCAAAAGCCGTGGGTATCCAGAAACAGTACGCGTATCATGGCCTTCTCCGTTTTGGTATGCTCCGGGGGAGTGTTTCCCGGCAGTCTGTGCCGCGTTGCCTGGCCCTTTCTTCTGCAAATTACGGACCCGGGCCCGTCAAGAGCGGCGGGTTGATGCGACAGCCCCCGCGGAGCATGGTAAGCTTGACTGAACGGAGGGCGGTCCCCTGCGCAGCAGGCGAGCCGCACATGCCTGTTATTTCATGACTCACGGAGGGAGACCATGAATATTACCTTTCACGGCGCGGCGGGCACAGTGACCGGTTCCCAGCATCTGGTCGAGGTCAATGGCCGAAAAATCATGCTGGACTGCGGGCTGTTTCAGGGCAAGCGAAAAGAAGCTTTCGAGCGCAACCGGCATGAATGCTGTCCGGCCGGGGAAATCGACTGCCTGGTTCTGTCCCATGCCCACATCGATCATTCGGGTCGCATCCCCTGCCTGGTGAAAAACGGTTTCGATGGCAACATTTTCTGTACCTCCGCAACCCGCGATCTGTGCGAAGTGATGCTCATGGACAGCGCCTTTATCCAGGAAAAGGATGTGGAGTTCGTGAATCGCCGTCGCCATAAAAAAGGGCAGCGGCTTTTCGAACCGCTTTACACCCGGGGGGACGTGACCCGTGCCATGCAGCAGTTTATCGGGATTGGCTACAACCGGCGGCATCAGCTCCTGCCCGGCATACACCTTACCCTGGTCGATGCGGGGCATATGCTGGGCAGTGCGCATGTCCTTCTTGATATTGACGACAATCAAACCGGGCGTCAGCGGCGGCTCGTGTTCAGTGGCGATATCGGCAGACCGGGCATCCCCATCATCCGAGATCCTGTTCCCATCACAGATGGCGCCGATATCCTGATCATGGAAAGCACCTACGGCAACCGGCTGCACCCTCCCTATCCCGAATCGGAGCGGGAAATGGAGCGCATCGTCAATGATACCGTCAAACGGGGCGGTTCGCTGCTGATCCCGGCGTTTGCCGTCGGTCGAACCCAGCAACTGGTGTATACTCTGCACAAGTTGCACAGCGATGGGCGGATTCCCGATCTGCCGATTTTTGTCGACAGCCCCCTGGCCACGCGAACCACCGATATTTTTCGCCTGCATCTGGAGCTTTACGATGCCGACGTGCGTGAATTTCTGCTGACGGACGATGACAACGACCCCTTCGGATTCGGCCGTCTGCAGTACACCATGGCGGTTGCCCAGTCCAAGGCGCTCAACAGCCTCAAGGTGCCGGCCATCATCATCAGCGCCAGCGGCATGCTGGAAGGGGGCCGCATTCTCCACCATCTTCGAAACCGCATCAGCGACTCCCGCAACACGATTCTGATCACCGGCTGGCAGGCGCCCAATACCCTTGGGCGGCGCCTGGTGGAAGGGGAACAAACGGTGCGCATATACGGCGAGGAGTATCCGTTGCGGGCGCGGGTGGAAACTCTGACCGGTTTTTCCGGGCACGCCGACCGGGAAGGTCTGCTGGCGTTTGTCCGCAATATGAACAACAGGCCGCGGCATACATTTGTGGTTCATGGCGAGGAGGAATCCTCTGCAAGTCTGGCGCAAGCCTTGCGGGACGAGTTGAATCTGGACAATGTAATTGTTCCGGAGCCTTTGCAGTCGTTTCCGTTGTAACCCAAGGCTCGAACTGTCCCGTTGCCAGCGCCAGGACCTTTCGGCCGTCATGACAGATGGACACCCCTGGCGGTTGCGATCAGTTGATATGAAACAGGGATTTTAGAGCTTGTACGTATCCTGCAGCTTTGCACGGGCCGGGTCGGTGCCGGCCTTTAACCTAAGGGAGGCAAGATATGAGCTGGATCATGGCATTGATTATTGGCGGAATCGTCGGCTGGCTGGCGAGCATCCTTATGAAGACCAATGCACAGATGGGAATGCTTGCCAATGTGCTTGTGGGCGTGGCGGGTTCGATGCTGGGTTTCTGGATTGCCGGAGTGCTTGGCATGTCGGCTTCCGGCGGCATTATGCGCTTCATTGTCGCCATTGCGGGAGCATCGCTGCTGATCTTTATCCTGCGCAAGCTGGGTTTATTCGGCAAAGCGTGACATCCGGGCGAAAACAGGGCGCCGGCCCGGCCGGTTGCCGTTGCCGGCGCCTTTGTTGTTACCTGTAGCGGTGCTTCTCCGGGCGGGGTAATGGGACCCTGTCCTGCAAGGGAAAGACGTGGCATCATGACCATTTTATTATGGTTATTGGCCGGCTTGCTGATTCTGTCGGGGTTGGCAGGGATGATTCTGCCGGCGCTTCCCGGACCTCCGCTGCTGTTCGCGGGCTTGTTCTGCGCCGCCTGGGCGGAAGATTTTGTCTATGTCGGCTGGCGGACCCTGATTGTTATGGGCGGTTTGGCTTTGCTGGCGCTTGCTGCCGATTTCATTGCCGGAGCCTTGGGCGCAAAGCGTTTCGGGTCCTCTTCCAGAGCCATGGTCGGGGCTGCCGTCGGGGCTCTGGTCGGTCTTTTTTTCGGGCCACCGGGCCTGATTTTGGGGCCTTTTTTCGGCGCCATGGCCGGAGAACTCACCGCGCGGACCGATCTGCGGACCGCAAGCCGGGCCGGCGTCGGCGCGGTGGTTGGCCTGATCGTGGGCACCGCGGCAAAAATGGCTCTCGCCATCGCCATGATTGGTTTGTTTCTCGCGGTGCGTCTGTTCTGACAGGCCATCGGTTCTCCAATAAACCCGAAGCGATGTCGATTTTAGGCTGGATTTTATGCCTGAATTCTGCTATGTTGAGCGGATTAAATCGGCAGTGGTCGTTTAATCGCTTCCAGCGATTGTTGCGAAGGGCCTGGCCTTGAACGGTCAGGCCCTTTATGTTTGCCTCCATGACCTGTTCAGGAGGTAACAT
>NZ_JBFWJQ010000098.1:0-9157 GCF_050253115.1 Syntrophotalea sp. | reverse complement strand
CACGACCGGCACGGGGCCCGACGGGCGTCTGCGGCAGGACGCTCTGCTCACGGCAAAACCCCTGGCCGATTACTATCGTCTCGCCCTGGCGGAATTCTGTCTCTATCTGGCCAGCGACAATATGGTGCATCTGGACAATGCCGAAATGGTACTGTCCGTCTATCCCGAAAAACAACCCAGGGGTGAAGTTGTTTTCTGGAAGCATCTGATTGCCGCCTACCGGGACATGACGGCTAAAGACAGCCGCCAGTTTGTTTCGTCGGTGTTTGCCTTATGGGAGAATGTTCTGTTGAAACAGGAAGTTGACGATATCCTGATGAACAATTCCTATGCCAAGGTCGGTTTTGTCAGGGAGTTGCCTCATCTGTACGAGAATATCGTGCATCTGGTGGTGCGCCGTGCCATTATCGAGCAGCAAATGCCCGACCTTGCTCCATTGGGAACCATCATTCTTGCCCTGGAAGACAAACTCACTCTGGATAACGGCTACAAAAACCTTGTCCGAGCCATCGTCGAACGCATGGATGGTGTTTCCTCGGACAACTACAATCTCAATTTTGCCGTTGCTTTTCTGGAGGCCACGGCGAATCGCAATGACTTTGAAGCGGCCACCGACGCGGATACCCTGGTTGCCAAATTCAACGATGCGCGTAAGTATTATCAACTTGCCTACAGTTGGGCCGATACCAATAAGGGACGTGCCACCATCATCAGCAATACCATGGGATTTTTGACCTACGTGACCCGCCGCATGGCCGATCCCGACGATGCCGTGGCCAACAGCCGGTTTTTCAAACAGATTCCCGGCATGGCCGTTGCCTATCTTGACGAGGGCATTGAACTTTTCGACAATCTCGCTGTTGCTTCCGGTCAAGCCAGGGATCTTGCTTCCAGCGGATATTACACTCGTACCAATTATCTGACCTCCATGCATCGTTTGTGGGATGCCACCGGGAAGCTTGCCATCATGCTTGCCGATTTGTACAAATCGCAGCGTAAAGCCCACGAAGTAGAGACGCTTTTCCCGGTGGAAAGCCCCTTACTCAAATACTGCGCTCTTTTTAAGCGGCATGCCCGTGTTGATCAGGACATCGTTCCGGACAATGCCTTTTTTCTGGCGGCTTACGCGGCGAGGGAACTTGCCGATCTTTATCAGCGCCTTTCCGAATTCAATACCGGGGTGGATGCTGACGCGCTGTTTTTTGCCTACCAGTTGCAGGCTGTCGAGCTGTTTCCGCTCGATGTTGCCAACATTCTGCAATTGGCTTATCAGGCCAATCTCGATGGGCGGGTTGAGAGTTATTTCCGGTATATGACCCCCTTGGCCAGGCGCCTGGAACAATCCAGGATTGTCGATATGTGGTTGAGCAACCACCAGACCCCGTTCAACGCCATGATCGGGCATGCCGGTAAAGAAATACCAGGCGTCATGCTCAACGCCTACACCCATCTCAATGCGATTCGCGAGGCGGAAGGCACGGAGGATGGTTTTTATAAAAAAGTCATCGTCCTGGAAAAAGTCTATGATGAAAGGGTCACTGAAGATGCCGATATGGACGGCATTATGAGTACCCTTGAGCGGTCCGACTTTTCTTCATCGAAACCGGTCTTATTGGCGTCAAACCCGGGTGTTTCCGGAATATCCATCAAAAAAATCGACCGTATTGTCAATTCCGGGCAGCTGTATCCGTTTTCGCGACTTAAAAATACGCTTTTCGGATCGCTTGACGGTCCTGAACATGACTTTTTGCGAGCTCTTTTCTATGAAGTTCCCTATGAACAGCATCAATATGTACAGTTGTTCAGCAACCTGCCATAACAGAAGGTGCGCTTTGTTTTATGGTTGAATGTCATGTTTTTTTACGCTTGACACCCGGTGGGACGATCTGATATCAATATCGGGCTTTTGCGATGAAAGGCCCCGTCGCCAAGTGGTAAGGCAGAGGTCTGCAAAACCTCCATCACCCGTTCGAATCGGGTCGGGGCCTCCAGATAACAAAAAAAGAGCCGGCGATGAACTCGCCGGCTCTTTTTTTGTTATCTGGATTTAGCTGAGAATCAATTGCCAAATACGGGAATCATGCTAAGATTGATTTTTGTCAGTCGCAATTGCCCCTGACGATTGTTGCAAGGGAGTTCCTATGCGTCGCATGCCAGCCGTTGCAGGTCATTTTTATCCCGCCGATGCCGAGAGTCTGCGTTCGATGGTAAGCGGGTTTATTGGCAAATCCGCACCATCCAGACCGGCAATAGGAGTCATGGTTCCTCATGCGGGATATGTGTTCTCGGGAAGCTTTGCCGGCAAAACATTCGGGCAGGTGGATGTCCCGCCGAAGGTTCTTATCATCGGACCCAATCATACCGGCTACGGACAATCCCTGGCGGTGTTTTGCCGGGGCAGTTGGGTAACGCCTTTGGGGGAAGTGGCCGTCGAAGAATCCCTGGCCGATAAAATTGTCCGGTCCTACCCGCGGCTATGCGCCGATGATCTTGCTCATCGTTTTGAGCATTCTCTGGAGGTCCAACTTCCTTTTATTCAGATCAAGAACCCCCAGGCCCGGATAGTGCCCATCTGCCTTGCCCCCGTCCCGCTGCATGAACTGTTATTGCTCGGTGAGGCCATAGGGAAGGTACTGGCAGAGGAGCCGGATCCCGTTCTGCTGGTGGCCAGTTCTGATATGACCCATTACGAACCCGGACAGCTCGCCAGGCAAAAAGATCGGATGGCGCTTGAAAAAATCTGTCGACTGGATCCGGAAGGTTTGTATCGAACGGTAAGCGATGAACACATCAGCATGTGCGGGGTTGTTTCAATGGTGGTGATGCTTGCGGCTGCCAAATGTCTCGGAGCCCTCAAGGGTGAGGTTGTCTGCTACGGCAATTCCGGCGAAGTGACCGGCGATCAGTCCGAAGTGGTCGGCTATGCCGGAGTTGTCGTCGAATAACAGAGCGTGCTTCCTCCCTGTTGTCCATCAGTCCTGGGATCCGCTAAATCAGGCGACGTCACAGGTAACCCGGTTGCGTCCTTCCTGCTTGCTCTGGTACATAAGGCGGTCAGCGCGTTTGATCAGGCTGCCCGAGGAATCATCCATTTTCCCCAATGTGGCCCCGATACTGATGGTTACGCCGATGCGCTCGCCATTGTGCATGGTAAAGGATTCCTCGACCAGCATGCGGATTCGCTCGGCAACCTCACACAGTGTTGTGGCATCGACATTGCGCAGCAGGCCGACAAATTCTTCGCCACCCCATCGGCAAAAGGTGTCGAAGGGACGGCAGTTGCTCTTCAGGGTGTTGCCTACAAGCCTGAGTACCTCATCCCCTAAATCGTGTCCGTACGTATCGTTGATCTGCTTGAAATGGTCGATGTCGAAAAACAGCACTCCAAGCGGCCAGTCATAGCGATAACGTTCCTGAAGGCGGACTTCCATTTCCCGTTCCAGTCCCGTGCGGTTGATCAGGCCGGTCAAGGGGTCGATCAGGGCCAGGCGGCGCAATTCTTCCAGTTGCAGCAGAATGCCGGTTTTTTCGCTCAGATCGGAGAACAGCTCCGTCGCGCCCACAACCGTGCCGCTGGCATCATGGACCGGGCAGATGCGCACCCTTACCGGCAGACGGTGCCCGGCCTGGTGGTGGAGATAGACATCGGCCTCGACGCACCGGTTTTCTTCCATGGCCTTGACCAGGGGGCACCGCTCCGTGCAGAGATGAATTCCTTCGCCATCCACGTGTCTGAGAAGATTGTCCTGGCAGTGCGTGCCGAGCATTTGCGTGGCATTAAACCCGGTAATGCGGGTCGCGGTGCGATTCCAGAAGCAAATTGTTCTCTGACGGTCGACATAATAAAATCCGTCCGACAGGCTGTCCAGCAGATGCTGTAAATCGGGCGTGAATCGAAGCAAAAGAGATGTCCTTTCCCGGGAATATGAGCATCGGTATAAAAGCGTCGGGTCCGGCAAAACTGCCGCACGACAACCGGTATGTGCGGTACCCTCAGGGCAATATATTTGAAATGGCTGAATTTTTCAAAAGCATATTTCAAGGTGTCGGCCGCTTTCCGGTCGCAAATAACCGCTTGTCAAGCCTGTTTCTTTGCAGTATAAAAGTGTGGGCTGTCAAAAAGACAGCCCGTTTTTATTTTTACGCTTACAGGAGAATGTGATGTCCAGATTGCGTGTCCGTTTTGCGCCCAGCCCGACGGGCTATCTGCATATTGGCGGTGCCCGAACTGCCCTGTTCAATTATCTGCTGGCTCGCCGGGAAAAGGGCGTATTTGTACTCCGGATTGAGGATACGGATGTTGCCCGCTCAACCCAGGAATCCGTGGATGCTATCTTGCAGGCCATGGACTGGCTGGGAATGCATTGCGACGAGGGGCCTGTTTATCAGTCGGACCGCTTCGATCTGTACCGGGCTAAAATTGATCAACTGCTGACCGAAGGCAAGGCTTACCGCTGCTACTGTTCGGCAGATGATCTCGAACGCAAACGGGAAGACGCACTCAAGGAAGGGCGCAAGCCCAAATACGACGGAACCTGCCGTGAAGGGCAGCAGGGGACAGCTGAAGACCGTCCCTTTGTCGTACGTTTCAAAGCGCCCCAGGAAGGAGAGACGACCTTTGTCGATCGCATCAAGGGGAGCATTACCTTCCAGAACGATGAGCTGGACGATTTAATCATTCAGCGTACCGACGGAACGCCAACCTACAATTTTGTGGTTGTTGTGGACGACGCGGAGATGGGAATCAATCTGGTTCTGCGCGGCGACGACCATATCAACAACACGCCGAGGCAGATAATGCTGTATGAAGCCCTTGGCTACCCCGTACCCGACTTTGCCCATGTGCCGATGATTCTCGGAGCGGACAAAAGCCGGCTGTCCAAACGGCATGGCGCCACATCGGTGATGGCTTATAAAGAGATGGGATATCTGCCCGAAGCACTGGTCAATTACCTGGTGCGGTTGGGCTGGTCTCATGGCGACCAGGAAATTTTTTCCATGGATGAGCTGATCCAGTTGTTCAACCTTGAAAATATCGGAAAATCGGCCAGCGTTTTCAATCCTGAAAAACTGTTATGGCTCAACAGTCACTATATCAAGACCGGTGATCCGGAACGCCTGGCGGATCTGCTCAGGGAGCACCTTGCCTTTGAAGGAATCGCGGTTGGCGAGGACCGGCCCTTAACGTCCATCGTTACGGCTCTTCAGGACCGCAGTAAAACCCTCATTGAAATGGCCCGGCAAGCGGTGTGCTTTCTGGTCGACGAGGTCAATTTTGACGAAGCTGCGGTGGCAAAATTCCTGGGAGAGGAAAGTCGCCTTCCTTTAAAAGGTCTTCTGAACGATCTTGAAACATGTTCAGATTGGCGGGAGGAGGCTCTGGATCCGGTCTTTAAAAAGGTGCTGGAGTCTCAGGGGCTCAAATTTGCAAAGCTCGCCCAACCTGCCAGGGTCGCGTTGACGGGAAGCACCAACGGGCCAGGCATCTGTCAGATCATGCAGATCCTTGGAAAGGAAAAAACCCTCGATCGCCTGCGGAAGGTTCTTTCCCGACCGGCTTAAAACTGTCGCTCAGGGGCGGTAACCCATTTTATGGCATTGACAGGGTGTTTTGCCGAGGCACAACAGGCAGGGCACCCTGTTCTGCATGGTCTGCGCATGCGCTTCGAGGTTTGGTCGGCCTGCGGTTTTATTTTTTTCTAAGGGGAACAGGTTCCGTTATGTCGGAAACTCATCGCAAAGCAGTCTGGCTGAAAGATTACACGCCGCCGGCGTTTGTGGTCGATGCTGCAAAGATAAATTTTATCCTTGGCGAAGAAGTTGTTGAGGTGCACACGGAGTTGCAGGTGCGGCGGAACCCCGCTGTGAGCCATGGGTCGGGAGGCTTTTTTCTTGACGGCAAGGACCTTGCGCTGCGCTGCCTGAAAATGGATGGCCGGCGTGTTGCCCCCCACGGTTTCACCGTGGATCAACATGGTTTGCGGATCCATGGCGTTCCCGATCGTTTTACCCTGGAAACCGTGGTGGCAATTCGTCCGCAGGATAATACGGCCCTGGAGGGGCTGTACCGTTCAGGCGCCATGTTCTGTACCCAGTGTGAACCCGAAGGCTTTCGACGCATCACTTTTTTCCCGGATCGTCCCGATGTGCTGACCCGGTTCACCACCACGATCACCGCCGACCTTGATCGCTACCCGGTACTGCTTTCCAATGGTAATCCTGTCTCGACGGAAACCCTCCCGCAGGGGCGGCATCGTGTCGTCTGGCAGGATCCGTTTCCCAAACCCTCCTATCTGTTCGCCATGGTTGCGGGTGATCTGGCCGTCGAAGAAGACTTTTACGTGACACGTTCGGGACGTCAGGTTCAGTTGCGGATTTATCTGGAAAAGCATAACCGTGGCCGGGGAAAGCATGCCCTTGGAGCTTTGAAAAAAGCCATGCGCTGGGATGAGGAGGTCTATGGACTCGAATACGATCTGGATCTCTATATGATAGTCGCCGCCGATGACTTCAATATGGGCGCCATGGAAAACAAGGGTCTGAATATTTTCAATTCGAAATATGTGCTGGCTGACAGTGACATGGCTACCGATGCCGATTTTCAGGCTATCGAAGAGGTTGTCGCTCATGAGTATTTTCATAACTGGACCGGGAACCGGGTTACCTGCAGGGACTGGTTCCAGCTCAGTCTCAAGGAAGGCCTTACGGTTTTCAGGGATCAGGAATTTTCGGCTGATCTGGTAGCCATGTCGCTGAAGCGGATTCATGATGTGCGGTTGCTGCGCACGGTCCAGTTCGCCGAGGATTCCGGTCCTCTGGCTCATCCAGTGCGCCCGGAATCCTACCAGGAGATCAACAATTTTTATACCGCAACCGTCTACGAAAAGGGAGCCGAAATCGTTCGCATGCTTCGAAACTTGATTGGTGTGCGAGGATTTCGCCGGGGTCTTGATCTTTATTTCGAACGATACGACGGGCAGGCGGTTACAATCGAGGATTTTTTGCGTTCGATGGAGGATGCCGCCAATATCGATTTATCGCAGTTCCGGTTGTGGTACAGCCAGTCGGGGACGCCCAAAGTTGTTGTTTCCGACAGTTATGATGTCAACCGCAGGGAGTACAGTCTTACGCTTCGCCAACAGTGTCAGCCGACACCGGAACAACCTGAAAAAAGGCCGTTTCAAATCCCCGTAGCCCTGGCTTTATTCGACAACACCGGCGGGCAAATTCCCCTTTGTCTGCAGGGTGCCCCAGACCCTGATCTCGGCCCCAGCACCGTAGTGTCGCTGTGCCAAAAAGAGCAGACATTCCGTTTTGGCAATGTGCCCTGCCGGCCCGTACCCTCTCTGCTGAGAGGTTTTTCCGCGCCCGTCAGGCTCGACTACGACTATTCGGATGCGGATCTGCGATTTTTGATGGTGCACGACTCGGATGCTTTCAATCGATGGGACGCCGCACAGAAACTCGCTTGCCGGATCATTTTGCGCTGTGTCGATCAATTGCGAACAGGAGCGGATTTTGCCCTCGACCCGATTTTGTCACAGGCCTTCACCGAAGTGCTTGATGGCGATCTCGGGGATAAAGGGCTTGCCGCCCAGATGTTGATGTTGCCCAGTGAAAATTTTCTCGCGGAACAACAAGACTGCATCGATATCGATGCCATCTGCCAGGCACGTCAGAAGGTTCGGCAAGCCCTGGGGGGGCAGCTGAGGGAAGCCTTGCTGGCGAGGTGGCAATTCTGTCAGGGTGAAGATGCTGTCGCTTTCAATTTTTCTCCGGAGGATGCTGGCCGCCGCGCCTTGAAGAACACGTGTCTGGGATATCTTGCCGCGCAGCCGTGCAGTGATTTCTGGAGCTGGCTCGCCGACCTCTATGGGCAAACTTCCAACATGACCGATCGTCTGGCTATTCTTGCCATTTTTGCCGAGCGGGAATCGCCGGAAAGCCAGGCCGTGCTGGCGTCGTTTTATGATCAGTCCAGGCATAATTCCCTGGTCCTGGATAAATGGTTCGCCGCGCAGGCTGCCGCACGAAATCCTTCCATTATTGAAAAAATGCGTCTTCTGTTATCGCATCGGGATTTCACACTACGCAACCCGAATCGCGTCCGCTCTGTTTTGCATAGCTTTGCCCGCGGCAATCCCGGCGGATTTCATGCTGCGAACGGCGAAGGGTATCACCTGGTCGGTGAGCAGGTCATACAACTTGACCGGATCAATCCCCAGGTAGCAGCATCACTTGCCGGGGCGTTCAGTGCCTGGCAACGCTATGACCGGAGGCGGCGCCTCCTGATGAAAGCCCAGCTGGAAAACATTGCCGCTCAGCAATGCCTTTCATCCGACCTGGAAGAAATTGTGCATCGCTGCCTGCATCAGGATATGACACCGGCTCAAGACTGATTTTCATTCAAAGTTTCCGGATGGACACAAAACCGGCGGCGGGTTAAGAAATTCGACGATTTTTTAAAAATTCTGTTTTTGGCCTTGACACCAGGCTGTAGCTTTGCTAAAAAGTCACTCGCTTTTGGGAGATCGTCTAGCGGCAGGACTACGGACTCTGACTCCGTCAACCAAGGTTCGAATCCTTGTCTCCCAGCCAAATCAAACACGCCGGCAGGCGTGCCGTCATAGGATTGGGGCTGTCCCGAGGGGCGGCCAGAAGGTGGAGTTTTTCTCCACCTTTTTTTTTGGGTCGGGTTTTATCTTGTCGATCTTCAATGAAAATTATCTTTAATAGCCGTTGACCGCCGGTGTGCTTGCCTTTGATTGCCCGGAATGTTGACCTGCGCCATGACGCAGTGTAAAACAGATACCGGGGGCTATCATGTCTGAAAATTGTGCCTTTATATATTCAAATCGTTTTGGCGATTTCTGCTTTGGCGGGAACCATCCCTTTAAAGTGGAACGTTTCGCCCTGACCCATCGCTTGCTGTGTGGTCTCGACTTGTTGTCTGCTCCCGAGGTTCGGATCGTAGAGGCGCAACTAGCCGATGAATCTGATCTTCATTCCTTCCATCATCTTGATTATCTTCCTGAATCAGTGAGAGGCCAGTCTGCACCTCTCGTGTAATGCTCGCGTAGCCATTTTCGCGAGACCCTTTGCCTGTGTGACGCCACCGACTTGAGCCGTGTTTCCGGTCAGACGGGGCCGTTCTTTG
>NZ_JBFWJQ010000097.1:0-9385 GCF_050253115.1 Syntrophotalea sp. | reverse complement strand
AACGGCTCCAATATCAACGCGGGTTGCGGTTCTCTGTATCCGGAAGTGATTGCCAGGGCCGTCAAGGAGCACGGCGCACATCTGGGCATGGCGCTGGACGGCGACGCCGACCGGGTCATATTTGTCGACGAGCAGGGCCAGGAGGTTGATGGCGACCATATCATGGCGATTTGCAGTCTCGACATGCTGCAGCAAGGTAAACTGGCGCATCGCACCCTGGTGGCGACCGTGATGAGCAACATGGGGCTCGATATTGCGTTGCGCAACGCCGGTGGCCGTGTGATCAAGACCGCCGTCGGCGATCGCTATGTGGTGGAGGAGATGCGCCGCGGCGGCTACAACCTCGGCGGCGAGCAATCCGGCCACATGATTTTTCTCGAGCACAACACCACCGGTGACGGCATGGTTTCGGCCCTGCAGTTGCTGGCCATCATGCAGCGTACCGGCAAGCCCCTGTCGGAGCTTTCCGGCGTCATGACGGCGCTGCCCCAGGTTCTGCTGAATGTGCGGGTGGCAAGCCGTCAGGATATTTATATCGTTCCTGAAATTTCCCGGACCATCAAGGCTGCCGAGGAAAAACTGGCGGATAGCGGGCGGGTGCTGATCCGGTATTCGGGGACCGAACCGCTGCTGCGCATTATGCTGGAAGGCCAGGACGAGCTTCAGATTACTGAAATGGCCCAGGAAATCGCCGACGTCATCGACCGGCATCTGGGCGTTGGGACAAAGGAGCACTAACCGTGGCATTGCTTGGCGTAAATGTGGATCACGTGGCGACCATCCGGCAGGCGCGCGGCACCAGCGAGCCCGATCCTGTAACGGCGGCAGCTCTGGCGGAACTGGGCGGTGCCGACGGCATTACCATCCATCTGAGGGAAGACCGTCGGCATATCCAGGACCGCGATGTGGAGCTGCTGCGGCAGACCGCCAAGGTGCCACTCAATCTGGAGATGGCAGCTACCGACGAAATGGTCGGGATCGCTCTCAAGATACTGCCCGACGCGGCGACCCTGGTTCCGGAAAAGCGACAGGAACTGACAACCGAAGGCGGCCTGAATGTGGCGCTCTTGCGGGAACCGCTGAAAAAACACGTGGATCTTTTGCGACAAGGCGGCATCAGCGTGAGTCTGTTCATCGATCCCGATCTGGAACAGGTCAAGGCGTCGCACCGGCTTGGGGCCGACGCTGTGGAAATTCACACCGGCAGCTACTGCGATGCTGCCTGCCCGCTCACGCGTCAGAAGGAACTCGACAAGATCGCCGCCGCGATCAGGGCCGGCAACAAGCTCGGGCTGAAGGTGCATGCCGGACACGGTCTGACCTATTTCAACATTAAGCCGGTCGCCGCCCTCGGCGGCATCCGGGAGTTCAACATCGGGCACAGTATCATTTCGCGCGCCGTTCTGGTCGGCCTGGAGAGGGCGGTACGAGAGATGAAAGCATTGGTGGGCGACGCCTGATATGACCGGCATCAGTGGCCTGGGCAACGACCTGGTAGCCGTGCGGCGGTTTCGCCGTTTTGTGCTGGAAGGAAAGGTTGCGTTGCTGGAACGCCTGTTTGACGATGCGGAGCGGGAATACTGTCTGTCCAAAAAAGATCCGGCGCCGCATCTGGCGGTGAGATATGCCGCCAAGGAGGCTTTTCTCAAGGCGCTTGGCACCGGTTTGCGGCAAGGCATCCGCTGGCGGGACATAATCGTGGTGCGCGATGCAGCCGGCAAGCCGGCTTTGGCCCTGCAGGGGCAGGCCGCCCGGCTGTTTGAAGAGAACGGCCATAAGCGGCATCTGCTGTCCTGCACCCACGACGGGGATTACGCTTTTGCCACCGTTGTTTTTGAAAGTGCGCAGGTCTGTTTTTCAAATCGTTTCGAAAGGGATACAAGTATGCTGAAGGCCCGCGATATCATGACCGTTGATGTGCACACGGTTTCCATGGAAACCAGCGTCGAGGAACTCGCCCGCCTGTTTGTCAAGACCAAAGTCAGCGCCATGCCCGTGGTCGACGATGAAGGGATGCTGCAGGGGATCGTCACGGAAACCGACCTTGTCTCGCAGGATCAGGCTTTACACATCCCGACAGTGGTTTCCCTCTTTGATTGGGTGGTTTACCTGGAAAGCGAGGACCGTTTTGCCGAGCAGGTGCGGAAAATGACCGCCCGCCTGGTGCAGGAAATCTGTACCCGGGATGTCGCCACCTGCACGCCTGACGCGCCGGTATCCGAAATCGTTTCCCTGATGCTCGACAAAGGGATTCACATGGTGCCGGTGGTTGACAAAGGCAAACTGCTTGGCGTTGTGGCGCGACTTGACATCATCCGCAGTATGGAGCTTTAACGCTGTGACGCAATGGCAGGTCGATACCGTTTCGGCAGAGGAAACCCAGCGATTCGGTTGCTGGCTGGGACGAATGATCGGCGCCCCCGCGGTCATTTTGCTGAACGGCGATCTGGGGGCCGGAAAAACCTGCATGACGCAGGGGATTGCCCGCGGTCTT
Organism: Syntrophotalea sp.; assembly: GCF_050253115.1. Taxonomy (NCBI): domain Bacteria; kingdom Pseudomonadati; phylum Thermodesulfobacteriota; class Desulfuromonadia; order Desulfuromonadales; family Syntrophotaleaceae; genus Syntrophotalea; species Syntrophotalea sp. Next base: position 6,891 of record NZ_JBFWJQ010000097.1, on the reverse strand, counting down.
GGCGTATCCGAGAATGAAGCCGTCACCAGTCCTACCTATACCCTGATGAACCAGTATGCAGGGCGACTGCCTCTTTACCATTTCGACCTTTATCGTCTTGCCGACCGCGACGAACTGGAAGAACTGGGCCTGGATGACTATTTGCCCGGCGACGGTGTCGCCGTGGTGGAATGGGCCGAGCGGTTTCCGGACCTGTGCCAGGACGGGCTGAATATTCATATCGGTCACCGGGGCATGGATCGTCGCAGCATCCGGGTACACGCTATCGGCACAGGGGGAGAGCGTTTGCTGCGGGCTCTGCAGTCTGCCTGGCAGGGGCAAAAATAAAGGTCCGGGGGGGATTCCCTGATCAGATCGACATTGCCGGCAAAAATACTTTGACCGGCAACCGGATTCCTGTTATGCAGAAACTTTCGCCTTGCCGGTACGCCAGTGCTTCCACGCTGTGTATAGGGCAGGGAACGGCGCGGACCGGTGCGAAAGCACGGCTCGCGGCCCGAACCAGACCGAAAGGATCCAGGCAAGCGACCCGATGCATGCAAACCGGTGTTGGCGCTCGGCCTGATTTTTCATATTGAAAAGGAGGAAGGGGACTATGGCCCTGGTAGTACAGAAATATGGGGGGACGTCGGTCGGAACCGTGGACAGGATCCGCAATGTCGCCCGTCGCGTTGCCAAGACCTACGATGACGGCAACGATGTGGTGGTGGTCGTGTCGGCCATGTCCGGGGAAACCAACAAGCTGGTTACCCTGGCCAATGAAATGTGCGATTTTCCCAGTGAGCGCGAATACGATGTCCTGGTTGCCACCGGCGAACAGGTCACGATTTCGCTTCTGTCCATGTGCCTGAATTCCATGGGGTACAAGGCCAAGAGCTATCTGGGTCACCAGATTCCTATTATTACCGACAGCACCTTCAGCAAGGCGCGCATCGAGGAGATCGGTGACAGAAATATTCGCGAGGATCTCAAAAACGGCAACATCATCGTCGTGGCCGGTTTTCAGGGGGTCGATCGTGAAGGCAACCTTACCACCCTCGGCCGCGGCGGCTCCGATACCTCCGCCGTGGCGGTAGCCGCAGCGCTGAAGGCCGATGTCTGTGAAATTTATACCGATGTCGATGGCGTCTATACCACCGATCCGCGCATCGTTACCGATGCGACCAAAATCGATAAAATTTCCTACGACGAGATGCTGGAAATGGCATCCCTCGGGGCCAAGGTGCTGCAGATCCGCTCGGTGGAATTCGCAAAAAAATACGGCGTGGTGGTCCACGTGCGTTCCAGTTTTAACGATAATCCAGGGACCCTGGTAACCAAGGAGGACGAGGATATGGAGACCGTTCTGGTTTCGGGCATTACCTACAACAAAGACGAGGCCAAGATTTCCGTAATGGGGGTTCCGGACAAACCCGGGATCGCAGCCAGGCTGTTCACTCCTTTGACCACGGCCAATATTACCATCGACATGATTATCCAGAACGTGTCCAACGACGGGTTGACCGACCTGACCTTTACCGTACCGCACGGCGATTTCAAAAAAGCCCTCAAGGCCGTCGAGGAGACCGCCCTGGAAATCGGCGCAGCTGGCGTGCGCAGCGACGAGAACATTGCCAAGGTTTCCATTGTGGGGGTTGGCATGCGCTCCCATTCCGGCATCGCCAGCAAGATGTTTCAGGTGCTCTCCCAGGAGGGTATCAACATCCAGATGATCTCCACCAGCGAGATTAAAGTTTCGTGCATTGTCGATGCCAAATACACGGAACTGGCGGTGCGCGTTCTGCATCAGGCCTTCGGTCTGGACAAAAAAGACACCAGGGCTGAATAAAGACTGTCCACCGGATGTCCGGCGGCAGCCACGAGGTAGGTCAATGACTGCGATTCGATTGTACGACACCACCCTGAGAGACGGTACCCAAGCCGAAGAAATATCCTTTCTAGTCGAGGACAAGATCCGCATTGCGGAAAAGCTCGACGAATTGGGGATTCATTATATCGAGGGCGGATGGCCGGGATCCAATCCCAAGGATATCGACTTTTTTCGAAAAATCCGCAAGGCATCCATCAAACAGACCAAAATCGCCGCCTTCGGTTCGACCCGCCGGGCCAAAAGTACGCCCGAAAAGGACAACAACCTGCGCACTCTGATCCAGGCCGAGCCGGACGTCATCACGATTTTCGGCAAGACGTGGGATTTTCACGTACGCGAAGCTTTGCGCATCGGCCTGCAGGAGAATCTGGATCTTATCCATGATTCCCTGGTCTATCTCAAGCAGAATGTCGCCGAAGTCTTTTACGACGCCGAACACTTTTTCGACGGCTACAAGGCCAACCCCGAATATGCCATTAACACCCTCAGGGCGGCTCAGGACGCCGGAGTGGATTGCATCGTACTGTGCGATACCAATGGCGGCACGCTGCCCTTTGAGCTGCCGCCGATCATTGCCGAGGTGCGCAAGCATATTGCCACCCCTCTGGGTATTCATGCGCATAACGACAGTGAATGCGCCGTCGCCAATTCCCTGGTGGCCATCGATTGCGGTTGTGTGCATGTGCAGGGTACCATCAACGGATTCGGCGAACGCTGTGGCAACGCGAATCTGTGTTCCATTATCCCGTCGTTGATGTTGAAAATGGGCAAGCAGTGCCTCACGGACCAACAGCTTGTTTCTTTGCGGGAGGTCTCGCGATTTGTCTACGAGTTGGCCAACCTGGTGCCCAACAAGCATCAGCCGTATGTCGGCAATTCGGCCTTTGCCCATAAAGGAGGTGTTCATGTTTCCGCTATTCAGCGCCATGCCGAAACCTATGAGCACATCCGTCCCGAACGGGTCGGCAACGTCAGTCGTGTGCTGGTCTCCGATCTGTCCGGACGCTCCAACATTCTGGCCAAGGCCGAGCAGTTCAACATCAAACTTGACAGCAAGGACCCTCTGACCATCGAGATTCTGGAAAGACTCAAGGACCTTGAAAACCAGGGCTACCAGTTTGAGGGAGCCGAGGCTTCCTTCGACCTGCTGATGCGCAGGGCCTTGGGGACGCTGCGGCCGTTTTTTTCGGTGGTCGGTTTCCGTGTCATCGACAGCAAGCGCGAAGGGGAGGAAAAACCCTTTTCCGAGGCTACCGTACAGATCAAGGTTGGCGGCCATGTCGAGCATACCGCCGCCGAAGGCAACGGGCCGGTGAATGCACTGGACCACGCCCTGCGCAAGGCTCTGGAAAACTTCTACCCGCAGATCAAGGAAATGCAGTTGCTTGACTACAAGGTCAGGGTGCTGCCGGCGGGCCGGGGCACCGCGTCGGTGACGCGCGTGCTTATCGAATCGGGCGACAAGACCATGCGATGGGGCACGGTTGGAGTCAGTGACAACATCATCGATGCCTCCTACTATGCCCTGATAGACGCCTTTTTGTACAAGCTTCTCAAAGACAGTAAAGGGACCTGACCAACATGGGACGAGACAACGGGACGCTGCTCCTGGTTGCCGTTTTGCTCGCCATAGTGTTGCTGCGCATGTGCCGGGCTATTTTCCCCTGGGGGGAGGATAGCCCGGTTTTTTATCATCAAAAGCCCGATCATATGGCTGTTTGCCTTGGTAAGGGGTTTCGAGATCCAGGGTGCCATCACTTTTTTGACGCAACTTTCGCGGAACGCGTCATCCAAATGGCGGCTTGTAAAATGGACGATAACATCAGGAACGATTTGTTGGTTTCGTTGCCCGTGCACAGCGGCGAAACTCTGGAACTGGTTTGTCAAGAGGGGCATGCCATTGATTTATCGCGAAAATTTATGCCGGCGGCGCAGCGCATGACCCTGGGGATTCCGTTGCATCCCGATTCCATGAACTTCAGTGATTGGCAGGCCTTGCCGGGCATCGGGCCCAAATTGGCGGAACGAATCATGGATGAGCGCCAAAAAAATGGCGCATTTGGCAGTCTGCAGGCCCTGCAGAGGGTGCGAGGGATCGGGCCAGGGACGATTCGACGCATTCAAAAATTTTTTTGAATTAAAACCCAGTTCCTAACTGTCTGTAAAATAGATGTTTTATCTATTTCCATTAGACCCCTTAAAAAATTTACCGACATGTGGCAAGTACTGGCACGGGACGTGAAATGATGTTTTACATACCCGTTACCTGTAGGCAGTACTTATTCAACCAAGGGGGAAAACATGAGATGTCCTAAGTGCAAAGGCCGCATGTATGCTGAAAAATACTACGACTTCGTGAGGGTGTTTGACGCTTGGAAATGCTCTGCCTGCGGTGAAATTATTGATCATACCATCCTTGCCAATCGTGCGCGCAGCCGCAACCTGTATCTGGGCTGAGTTGCCATGCTGGAAAGGTTTTAATACTGCGTTTTATATTTTGCCAGTAATCTGAAAAAGGCCGGACCTTGCTCCCGGCCTTTTTGTTTTGTTTGAGGGGGATTTCTTCCCTGTTTTAAAATACGACAAACAACCGCAGGGTAAAGATGTTGGCCCACGGGATTCCTGGGCGGTATCCTGGCATCGGGGTCGAAAGCGGAGCCGCCGAAATGGGCCGGCATGCGGTAGGATTTGCCGTCTTCAAACGTGAACATATCGAACCTCCTTCAAGGTTGAGGGGGGGCTTCGGAAAAGGAAATCAAACCACCTTTTTGGTGCCATCCGGGCTCTTGTCCAGCACGACCAGGATGCTCAGAAGATACAGCAGGACACAGCCGTTCGCGGCAAGAATCACACCGATGACGAGCGTGGCAACCAGGCCCGGGACGAGCATCGACACGCCGAACACGACCGTCAGCAGGTTCTCATTCCACACCAGAAGCCCGGTCAGGATGGAGAGCACATAGACGGCGCTGCAACTGGCAATCAAATGTCGGGAAATCCCCCCGTAGCCAGCCCACCGCCTCAGCTTGTCTTTGCAAAGACACATCTGCAAAAGCAGCAGCAGGCCGCCCGGGGCAAAACACAGAAACAAGAGCAGCCGTGGAATGAGGCCAAAAACCGGGATGAAACAGGTGACAATGCCCACCGCAGCCACCATCACGCCGGCGACGAGCAATGGCTTGGACCTCTTCATGTCGCCGAAGGGCGTCTTTCCGAGGGATATCGCCTGAAGGGCGAACATGACGAGTAACAATCCATACAAACCGTTGGCATAGTACGGGAGTAAGCCGGCCGACACCGGCAACAGCAGCAACCCCGTAATCAGCATGGCCAGTCCGCCAAGCATCAGGATTACCACCTCCAGGGGCAGTTCCGTCTCCTTGAACACCCCATACCTTGTCCGGTTTTTTGCGCGCATGGCAGTGCGACCGTCCCCCCCCCTGGTTTCCGGTATCCCGGCGAGTCTGCCTGCACAGGCAGACTGGCGCGTCTGCGCTGCTGCGGCGCAACAACCGGCTCATCGTTTTTGAGGCTGTCGGCAGCGTCTGCGGACTGCGGTGGCATGGTGCGCAAGGCGCTTCCGGCATGTCACGGACTTCAAGGCATTCAGATGACAAAATTCCTGCGTAAACAAGTGTATAGCATCACGTTGCTTTTTGCCCGGTAGCGGAGAATCCTGTTGGTGATACGCGATGACCGTGGGGTTGCTGTTTCAATGTTTCTTTGAAGCCATTGCTGGTTTTTGTAGGCCTGGGTCTTTGTCGCCGCGTAATCCTCCCTGTCCATCTCATAAAGCTGTCTTCGGTAAGCGTCTGTCAGTGCGTACCAGCGGTGGATTCTCTTTGCAAAGCGGCTTTCCCGCGGGACGCTCAGCGTATCCATAAAGGCCTGGAAAGCAAAAAAATACCGCACGGCGTTGCGTTCAAGTGCCGCCCGCGGACCTTTTATGTAGACGGGGCGGCCATTTGTGTCCGTGCCGGTTGTCGTAAATCCGATTTTGTTGCGGCCAAGGGTGGCGAAGTAGGCTTGCTCCGCGAGACGAAAGGCTCCGCTGCTGCTGTAGGCATACCTGACGTGGACGAAAGATCTGTGCTTGTCCAGCGGCAGGGCCTCGAAACAGAGGGTATGGTCTCTGGTGCCGAAAGGCCCGCTGGCGGCGGTCAGCGCTATGCGCAGGTAGTCCGGCTGCTGGCTCGCGATCCGGAAGTTGTAAAGGACCGGGTGGGTGTCTTCCGGCGCCTGATACTTTTTGCGGCCCAGGTAGAGAGTCAGAGCCCAGCCGTTCTGCCGTTTCTGCCAGGTGCTTGCCTTGATGTTCGGGTGGAGAAATAAAATGTCGCACCAGTTTGCCGGTATTCTGAGGGTGTCAACGACCTCTTCGAAGGGATACTCGAAAATCCCGTAAACATCCACCGTCGAGTGCTCGCCCTGCTCGGAGGATTGGACAAGAAGAGGGAGGCCGAAGCTGTTTTCATCCAGGCGGGCCAGATTCCGGCGATACGTATCGAGCAGCTTGTCCCTGTTGCCTGGCGGCTGAGCGGCAGCCGGCATGCAGCAGGTCAGAAGCCAGATCGCGGCCAGTATTGCATAGCACAATCGCTGCAGGAGGCTTCTGTTCGCATCCATAGGTGGCGATCTTTCAGGCCAGGGGACAATATGAGTTGCCCGGTGGTCCCTCGATCATGGCCGGGGCTCTGATGCTTGTCGCACGAGGTGTTCTTGAAGAATATCTTTTCGCAAAGAAATCGCAACATTCCAACCGCGCGCAGGGTGGTCATCCGCCCAGGCGGATGACCACGAGCGGCTAATCGGTCAGGGCTTGTTACAGGGGGGGGCCGGTTTGGGATGAGACGACCTCGGCTTAGGAGGGGTTGGGTTGGTGTTTTTGCTTCCTCTAGGAGCTTGTCGGACTTGATCATCGACTGAGAGAAATCTCCGACGACTTGATCCGTTGGGATTAAAAACACCATCAATTTTTCGATTTTGGCCTTCATGGGCAATGGTTTTTCCGATTATTCACG